>NZ_JBFTLU010000343.1:0-5001 GCF_056396605.1 Pseudomonas sp. 05T35 | reverse complement strand
TGCTCCCGCTGGGCTGCGTAGCGGCCCCAAAACTTCGGCAAAAACTGCTGATTGGCGAATGCTGCGCCCTGGCGCGCCAGCCCGGTCGGGCGGGAGCAAGCTCCCTCGCCACAAAAGCGCTACGCATTGCTATTTTCTGGAGGTCCGCATGGCCGCTTACAACCTGCGCCAGCTCAGGTATTTCGTCACGACCGCCGATTGCGGCAGCGTGGCTGAAGCCTCTCGCAAGCTCTATATCGCCCAACCGTCGGTGTCGACCGCCATCAAGCACCTGGAAGACAGCTTTGGTGTTCAACTGTTTATCCGGCATCACGCGCAGGGTGTTTCGCTGACGCCGAGCGGCTCGCGTTTTTACCGCAAAGCGGTTGAGCTGCTGCGGGTGGCTCACGAGTTCGAACAGAACGCGCTGGCGGACAATGACATGGTGGCGGGGCAGATCGATATTGGCTGTTTTGAAACGGTGGCGCCGCTGTATCTGCCACGCTTGATCGCAGGTTTCAAAGAGCGCTGGCCGGGTGTGGAGATCCGTATTCGCGATGGCGAGCAGCAGGAGTTGGTGCAGGCACTGACCGCCGGCAGCATTGATCTGGCGATGCTCTTCGAACACGATCTGGACAGCACGATTGAGACCGTGCCGCTGATGCCGCCGCAGCAGCCCTATGCCTTGCTGCCGGCCGATCACCGGTTTGCGCAACAGGCGAAAGTCTCGCTGCATGAGCTGGTGCTGGAGCCGATGATTTTGCTCGACGTGGTGCCGAGCCGGACCTACTTCGTGAGCGTTTTTGAAGAGCTCGGGTTGAGGCCGCACATTGTGTTCAGCTCGCCGTCGATCGAGATGGTGCGTGGGATGGTGGGGCGCGGTTTCGGCTTTTCGATTCTGGTGACCAAGCCGTTTTCGGACTACACCTATGACGGGCAGAAAGTCGTGTGTGTAGCGCTGGCTGAAACGGTCACCGGCTCGGGTTTATCGGCGGCGTGGTTGCGTCGCACGCAACTGACCAAACCGGTGCAGCTGTTCGTGGATTATTGCCAGGAAGAACTGGCCCGACTTTATAGCTGAGTGTCGGGCCCATCCTCCCGACTCAGCAGATCGATGACAGCATCCGTTGCAGCATGGCGTCGCAGCCCTTCAATTGATCGAGGCTGACAAACTCGTCCGGTTTGTGGCCCTGATCCATGCTGCCAGGGCCACAGACCACCGTTGGAATCCCCGCTGCGTCAAACAGCCCGCCCTCGGTGCCGAACGCTACCGTCCCGAACTCCCGCGAGCCGGAAAATGCAGCGATCAACTCAGCCGCTTCGCTGTGCGCATCAGTCGCCAAACCGGGGTACGCCGACAACTCACTGAAGCGGATGTCGCTCTGATCGCTCACCGCGCGCATGCGCGGTAATACCTGTTGTTCAGCGTAGGTCTGCAGTTCCTGCGCCACCACGCTGGGGTCTTGTGAGGGCAGGGCGCGGATTTCAAAGTCGAAGCGGCAATCCGCCGGGACGATGTTCAAGGCCTTGCCACCGGAAATCACGCCAGTTTGCACCGTGCTGAACGGCGGGTCGAAACGGGCATCGTGATGCTCTGGCGCTTTGAGCCGGTGGCCGATCCGCCCCAGTTCACCGATCAGTTCGGCGGCGTATTCAATCGCGTTGACTCCGAGCGGGGCGTACGCCGAATGGCAGGCCTCACCATGAATGTCGCAACGCATCGCCAGTTTGCCCTTGTGACCCAGCATCGGTTTGAGTTCGGTCGGCTCGCCAATGATACAGAGCATCGGTTTGACCGGGCGTTGTTCGAGGGCTTTGAGCAGCGAGCGTACCCCAAGGCAGCCGACTTCTTCATCGTACGACAACGCGATATGCACCGGCCGCCGTAGCGGGGCGTTCACCAGCGACGGGACCAGGGCGAGGACGCAGGCGATGTAGCCTTTCATGTCGGCGGTGCCGCGACCGTACAGCTTGCCGTCGCGCTCGCTGAGCTGGAACGGCGCAACGGTCCATGGCTGGCCGTCGACGGGCACCACATCGGTGTGCCCCGACAGCACGATGCCCGGCCGATCTGCCGGGCCGATGGTTGCGAACAGATTGGCCTTGCTGCGCTGCTCGTTGTAGACCCGTTCGCAAGGCACGTCGAAGCGTTCGAGGTAGTCCCGGACAAAGTCGATGAGGTGCAGGTTTGATTCGCGGCTCGTGGTGTCGAAGGCCACCAGTTGCTTGAGCAAATCGACGCTGTTGCTCATCGGTCGTCTCCCGCCACGCCGTAACCAGGCGACTTGTCGGGGGCCAGGGCACGGTCGATGTAATCCTGAACCTGTGGCCGATAGGCGTCCCACAATTTTTCCAGTTGACCGATCGGATCGTGGTCGACCCAATCAACCCGCAGGTTGATAATCGGCCAGGTCAGCTCGCCGACCACAACGAGCGCCGCCGAATGCACAGGCCCGGCTTCGCCTCCCGCCGCCACAGCGGCTTTCAGCGCTGCCAGCAAGCGGTCGGCCAGTTGACCTTCGCCGTGCTCGAAGGCCTTGACCATGGCCTCGATCACCCCACGGTCCGCCAGCATGTTGCCGGCAGCCACGCATTGTTCGCCCGACACCGCGTTGTGGGTGCCCAGGGTTTGTGCGCCGCTGAAGTGTGCGGTGTGGCCGAGGTGGTCAATCGCGGTGATCTGTCGGTATTGGCTGTAGCCGTTGCGAGTCAACACCTTGTCGAATGCAGCAGAGGGCGCAAGGCCTTGTTCCATGAGGGCGAGGACTTCCGGGCCGAGTGACGGCAAGGTGATGTTTTGCGTGGAGACAGCACCCACACCTGGCAGCAGCCAAGGGCAGCGTGCGCCGACAGCGATGCTCGAGGAACTGATCGCGATGCCCAACTGACCGGTTTCGGGGCAACGGGCGGCGATGGAAAAGGTCATGGTTTGGCTCCTTGGTTAACCTTGAGTAAAGGGTCGTCTGTGCGGGCCCCTTCGCGAGCAGGCTCGCTCCCACAGTGGATCTTTAGTGGCCACAAATTTGTGTACGACGCAGATMAAATGTGGGAGCGAGCCTGCTCGCGAAGGCCGCGACTCGGTCTACTTCCTTACTCAGGAATCACCGCAATCACATCAATTTCCATCAGCCACTGCGGCTGCCCCAGTGCCGAAACCACCAACCCGGTCGAAATCGGAAACACCCCTTTGAGCCATTTGCCGACTTCCTGATAGACCGGCTCGCGGTAACGCGGATCGATCAGGTAGGTGGTGGTTTTGACGATGTGGCTGAGGTCGCTGCCGGCTTCTTCCAGCAATTGCTTGACGTTGCGCATGGCTTGTTCGGCTTGCGCACGCGGGTCACCAAGACCGACGAGGTTGCCTTCAAAATCGGTACCGACCTGGCCGCGAACATATACGGTGTTGCCGGCCCGGACCGCCTGGCACAGGTCATTGTCCAGGCTCTGGTTCGGGTAGGTTTCTTTGGTGTTGAACATGCGAATGCGGGTATGGGTTGGCGTGGACATCGGAAGCTCCTCAAGAAAAAGTCGGCCCGGCGCTGTGCAAGCGCCGGCGCGGATATCAAGCACTGACAGGTGTTTTATGGACGGTCGGGGCGGCTTCAGCCTGACGCTGCCCGGCATCGCGGTAGTCGAGGTACGAGCGCTGAATGGCGATGTGATCCGCCACGTACTTGGCGTCGTGCCAAACACCCCAGATGAACGACGAGCCGCGACGCGACTGCCACGGCAGACCGAGGAAATACACACCCGGCTCGCTCGACACGCCGCGCTGATGTTGCGGTTTGCCGTTGTCGTCGAAGGCGTCGACTTTGAGCCAGCTGTAGTCGGTGGCAAACCCGGTGGCCCAGATGATCGAGGTCACGCCGGCCTTGGCCAGGTCGAGCTCAAGAATCGGATGGGTCACGCACTCCGGGTCCGGGAAGGTATGGCGGGCTTCAGGCTCTTCCGGCAGGTCCAGGCCATTGCGCTCGATGTAGGCGTCAGCGGCATTGAGCAGCGCCAGATAGTTCTCATCGCCGCGCGCCAGGTTGTCGGCAAGATTCGGTTGGAAGGTCGCCACGGCGCCATTGAACGAGTGGGTCAGGCCGACAAGCGTCATGCCGCGATGAGCCAGCCCGCGGAAGTCCACCGTACGGCCGCCATGCGCACCGCTCACGGCGATGGTGACGTGTTCGCGACCGGGCTTCATGGCCGCTTGATCCCATTCACCGAGCACGCCCAGCCACCAGCAGAAATCCCGGTTGCGATAGGCGCGAGGAGGGCGGTCGTGCGCGCCGACCGAGAGGTACACCTGCTTGCCGGCACGCTGCAATTCATCGGCGATCTGCACCCCCGACGACCCGGCGCCGACGACCAGCACAGCGCCCTCGGGCAGTTGCGCTGGATTGCGGTAGTCGGCCGAGTGGATCTGCAGGAACGGCTGATCTTGCGGCGCGATCGGCGGGATGACCGGACGCTGGAACGGCCCGGTGGCGGCCACCACACGGTTGGCCTCGATCACGCCCTCGGAGGTTTCAATGGTGAAGCCCGGTCGACCGACATTGCGTTCAACCTTCTTCACCTCGACACCGGTGCGGATGGGCGCGTTGAATTTCCTGGCATAGGCTTCGAAGTAATCGGCTACCCGCTCTTTCGGGGCAAAGCCATCCGGGCTGAGATCGTCGAATTCAAGACCAGGAAAACGGTCGTGCCAGACCGGACCATTGGCCACCAGCGAATCCCAGCGCCCGGTGCGCCAGCGCTCGGCGATACGATTGCGCTCCAGCACCAGGTGCGGCACGCCGAGCTTGCTCAGGTGCTCACTCATGGCCACACCCGCCTGACCCGCGCCGACAATCAGCGTGTCTGTTTTTATTATTTCAATGGTCATCTCTATGCCCTTCGAAGTTGGATTAGGGTCGGTTACGACCTGCCATTTCTTGGGCTCAAGACTAGGGATCACCCCGGTATCGGTAAAATATTATTAAGCTGGCAATTGAATACAAATATCTGATGCAGAGCCTTTAAACCCGTCTACGC
>NZ_JBFTLU010000342.1:0-5017 GCF_056396605.1 Pseudomonas sp. 05T35 | reverse complement strand
GGTTGGCGCCTACCTGTTCGTCGAYATGGCWCACGTAGCCGGTCTGRTCGCTGCWGGCGTCTACCCGAACCCGGTTCCATTCGCTGACGTGGTCACCACCACCACTCACAAGACCCTGCGCGGTCCACGTGGCGGCCTGATCCTGGCTCGCGCCAACGCCGACATCGAGAAGAAGCTGAACTCCGCGGTATTCCCGGGCGCCCAGGGCGGCCCGCTGGAGCACGTGATCGCTGCTAAAGCGATCTGCTTCAAGGAAGCCCTGCAGCCTGAGTTCAAGGCCTACCAGCAACAAGTGGTCAAGAACGCCCAGGCCATGGCCGGCGTGTTCATCGAGCGCGGCTTTGACGTGGTTTCCGGCGGTACCGAAAACCACCTGTTCCTGCTGTCGCTGATCAAGCAGGAAATCTCCGGTAAAGACGCCGACGCCGCTCTGGGCAAAGCATTCATCACCGTGAACAAGAACTCGGTACCGAACGATCCACGCTCCCCGTTCGTCACCTCCGGCCTGCGCTTCGGTACTCCGGCTGTGACCACTCGCGGCTTCAAAGAGGCTGAGTGCAAAGAGCTGGCCGGCTGGATCTGCGACATCCTGGCTGACCTGAACAACGAAGCGGTGATCGACGCCGTTCGCGAGAAGGTCAAGGCCATCTGCAAGAAGCTGCCGGTATACGGCGCTTAATCAGCCCGCTTAACCGCAGCAAAAAGAAACCGGCCAGTGATGGCCGGTTTTTTTTCGCCTGCGAAACCGCTCAAGCTCGGCCCTTGCCGCACAACTGGTAAGACCGGTAAAGCCAATTTGTCATTTTCCGCTTGCGACCCTCTGAAAACAGCGCCTACACTGCGCCTGCACTGGACATACCGGTAAGACCACAATAATTAAGTCCTGAATCTGATGCGCACAGCGCTCGGCACCCAGGACACTCACCAGGATTCCTCCCATGCTCAGATGGTGCTCGCGCTCAATCTTCCTTCAAGTTGTCCTTGGACTGGTGCTTGGCATCATCTGCGGACTGACCCTTCCCGAATACTCCGCCCAGTTGAAACCCCTCGGCGACGGCTTCATCAAACTGATCAAAATGCTCATCGGCCTGATCGTGTTCTGCGTGGTGGTCAGCGGTATTTCCGGCGCTGGCGACCTGAAGAAGGTCGGACGCATCGGCCTCAAATCGGTGATCTACTTCGAAGTGCTGACCACCATCGCCCTGGTGATCGGTCTGGTATTCGCGTTCAGCACCGGCATCGGCACAGGTGCGAACATTCATCTGGATCAGCTTTCCACCGCCGACATGGGCGATATCGCCCAGCGCGGCCAGCACATGCACACCACCACGCAGTTCCTGATGGACCTGATCCCGACCTCGGTGATTGGCGCCTTTGCCGAGAACAACATCCTGCAAGTGCTGCTGTTCTCGGTATTGTTCGGCAGCGCGCTGAACCTGGTGGGTGAAGCCGCGTCGGGAATCTCGCGACTGATCAACGAACTCAGCCATGTGATCTTCCGCATCATGGGCATGATCGTGCGTCTGGCACCGATTGGTGTGTTTGGTGCGATTGCCTTCACCACCAGCAAATATGGCCTGGATTCGCTGCAACACCTGGGCAGCCTGATTGGCCTGTTCTACCTGACATGCGCAGTGTTCGTGTCGTTGATCCTGGGTCTGGTGATGCGCCTTTCCGGCCTGCGGCTGCTGCCCTTTCTCAAGTACCTGCGTGAAGAGTTGCTGATCGTCCTGGGCACCGCCTCCTCTGACGCCGTGCTCCCGCAAATCATGCGCAAACTGGAGCACCTGGGCATCGGCAGCTCGACGGTTGGCCTGGTGATTCCCACCGGTTACTCGTTCAACCTCGATGGTTTTTCGATCTACCTGACCCTGGCCATCGTGTTCATCGCCAACGCCACCGGCACACCGTTGGCCATGAGCGATTTGCTGACGATCCTGTTGGTTTCGCTGATCACCTCCAAAGGAGCCCACGGTATTCCCGGCTCGGCCCTGGTGATTCTGGCGGCGACCCTGACCGCGATCCCCGCAATTCCGGTGGTGGGCCTGGTGCTGGTACTGGCGGTGGACTGGTTCATGGGCATCGGTCGGGCACTGACCAACCTGATCGGTAACTGCGTCGCCACCGTGGCCATCGCCCGCTGGGAAAAAGACATCGATATCCAGCGTGCCAACAAGGTACTGTCCGGCGAGCAGGGCTACACCTTCCAGTCACGTAAATCAGCGCCGCCGGCACATCAGCAAGAGTTTTGACCGAATCTGTGCCTGTCACTGGCAGGCACAACAATCAGCGTTTTACCGTCTCTCATGGAGCAAACAGTGATCACCTCGTCGACAGTTGTAAATTCAGTGGTTGAAAAGCTTCGTGCCGCGTTGGCGCGCGGGCAGTGGCGCTCTGGCGACATGTTGCCGGGGCAACGCGAACTGGCTGAACAACTGGGTATCAGCCGGCCTAGCCTGCGTGAAGCGGTGATCGTGCTCGAAACCCTCGGCCTGGTGCGCTCCATGCCCGGCAAAGGCGTGGTGGTGCTGGAGGCCAACCTGAACGACGCGCCAGCCAACGACAGTGGCGTAGCCGGCGCCAGTCTCGAGGATGTGCTGCAACTGCGCTACACCCTCGAACCGTTCATTGTCGGATTGGTTGCCCAGTCCATCAGCAGCAAGGAAATCGGTCAACTGCGCCTGACGCTGATGGACATGCGCGAAGCCCTCGAAGCCAGCGACAGCGAAGCCGGAATGAACGCCTACATCGCGTTCCACGAAGAGCTGTTCACCCTGACCTCGAACCCGATTTTCCAGAACGTCGTGCAGCAAACCAGCAACGCCCTCAAACAGAGCGCCGAGATGCTGCGCAATTCGCCAGAACACTTGGCCGGGCGGCTGGAAGAAAACGAAGCCGTGGTCCGCGCGATCCGCAGTAAAAACAGCGCCCTGGCCAGCGCCGAAATGCGCCGGCACATCCTTCAGGAAGGGCAACGCATGGGCATTGAGCTGAACATCCCGGACGACAATCTGGGCCAATAACTGTTTGTAGAATCCCCTATCGGCAACCGGACTGGAGACTGGCCATGAGTTCCTACGCCTTGAAGAATCCCGTTTTCTCGATTTCCGCCGCCCTGCCCTTGCGCCGCCAGAGCGAAAAGAAGCGTTGCGTCGATGACATCTATCCGCAGATTTTCGACGCCATTCTCGAACAACGCATCGCCCCGGCCAGCCGCTTCACCGAAGAAAGCCTTGGCCAGGCATTCGGTGTCAGCCGCAGCATCATCCGCCAGGTACTGGCGCGCTTGTCCCATCAGCAGGTAGTCATCCTGCGGCCCAATCATCGCCCGCAAGTCGCGGCGCCCGATGCCGAACAAACCCGCCAGATACTCCACGCCCGCAGGYTGACCGAAACCACTTTGGTGCGACTGGCCTGCCAGCAACCGACGTCCCGGCACCTGCCGCAGTTACGCGAACTGATCGAACGCGAACGCCGCTGCATCGAACAAAATCAACGCGGGCCGGCGATTCGCCTGTCGGGCGAGTTCCACCTGCAACTGGCGCAGGTCGCCGGTAATGCGCCGCTGGCACAATTTCTTGGCAGCCTGGTGCCGCTGACATCGCTGGCTATCGCCTGCTACGAAGAACAGTCGCCCAGTCATTGTGCGTGGCAGGAGCATGCTGCGATTGTCGAGGCGGTGGAGCGCGGGGATGCCAGGGCTGCCGAGGAGTTGATGACCGAACATCTGGATCATCTTGAGAGGAAATTGCTGAGCCCGGTACCGGCCCGTGATCGCGTCGCCGGTTAGATTGCCATCGCGAGCAGGCTCGCTCCCACACTTGACCTGTGTCGCCCACCTAATGTGGCCTGACGCAAATCCAATGTGGGAGCGAGCCTGCTCGCGATAGCGACCTCAAACACACTGAAAATGCTCGCCCCTACTCCGCAGCCACCCGCGCAAACCCCTCGCGAATCTTCTCTTCCGGCAACTCGTCGGCAATAAACACGATCACGCTCTCGCGCCCTTCATCCTCGGCCCACTCGGTATCCCAGTCAAAACCGTACAACTTCAGCACGCCCTGAAACACCATGCGCCGAGGTTCGCCGACGATGTTCAGCACCCCTTTGTAGCGCAGCAGTTGCTTGCCATGGTCTTCCAGCAGTTCGTTCATGAACTCGCTGAGCTTGTCGATATCCAGCGCTTTGTCGGTACGCAACACCAGGCTCGAGATGCGGTCGATAGACGGCGCTTTACTCACCGGGCGCAGGCTGACACCACCGCCGAGGTCGGCGTTGAGATTGAAACCACGCACGTCGAGCAACTCGGCCAGATCGATCTTGCCGTGCTCAACCACGCGGATCGGCGCACGACGATTGATCCGGGTCAGGCGTTCGCTCAGCGCGCTGAACGTCACTTCGTCGACCAGATCGCGCTTGCTCACCAGCAAGCGATCAGCAAAACCGATCTGCGCCTGGGCGATGGTCTGGGTCAGGTGCTGCTCGGCGTGAGCCGCATCGACCAGGGTGATGATGCCGTCGAGAATATAGCGCTCGCGCAGCTCTTCATCGATGAAGAAGGTCTGCGCCACCGGTGCCGGATCGGCCAGGCCGGTGCATTCGATCACCAGGCGGTCGAAGGCGATTTCGCCGCTGTCCAGGCGTTCCAGCAACAGGTACAGGGCCTTGGTCAGGTCGGTGTGAATGGTGCAGCAGACGCAGCCGTTGGACAGCGTCATGACTTGCACCGGCTCATCGCCCAAGAGTTGKGTGTCGATGCCGGCGTCRCTGAAYTCGTTTTCGATCACGGCGATTTTCAGGCCGTGCTCGGCTTTGAGCAGGTGACGCAGCAGTGTGGTTTTGCCGGCGCCGAGAAAGCCGCTGAGGACAGTTACCGGGATGGGAGAGGACAAACTCGATCTCCTTCAACTACACAAATAAAAATGGGAGCAGGTCAGTGTGGGAGCGAGCCTGCTCGCGATGACGGCTTGACATCCAACATTGCAGCTGACTGTCGGACCGCTATCGCGAGCAGGCT
>NZ_JBFTLU010000341.1:0-5028 GCF_056396605.1 Pseudomonas sp. 05T35 | reverse complement strand
TCGCCGACCAGAATGGCGTGCTGATTGCTGTCAGGCAGTTCACCGATGCGCACGGCGACGTCGATGCCCTCCTCGACCATGCTCACCACCCGGTCGACCAGCAACGCGTTGATACTGATGTCGGGAAACTGCTCAAGGTAGCCAACCATCACCGGCGTGACGAACAACTCACCGAATAGCACCGGCGCGGTGATCGTCAGTTGACCACGTGGCTGCGCGTGACTGCCGGCGGCTGACGCCTCGGCTTCCTGAATGTCCGCCAGAATGCGTCGACAGTCGTCCAGATAACGCTGACCGGCCTCGCTCAAATGCAGACTGCGCGTGGTCCGTGTGAGCAATTGAGTGCCGATACGCACCTCCAGCGCCGCCACCGCCCGCGTCACGCTGGCCGCCGACAACCCCAGGCGCCGTGCCGCCGCAGAGAAACCCTGCTCTTGCGCCACGGCGACGAATACCTGCATTTCCTGGAGTCTGTCCATGAGCTACCTGTTGCATCGTCGTGTCCGGCCCTGAATGAGCCGGTTACAGACTGCCTTCGACATCTTCCAGACTGAAAGTCTCGGTGTTGTCGTCATAGGAGAATATTTCGGCGTAC
The DNA here is from genome assembly GCF_056396605.1 of Pseudomonas sp. 05T35. Taxonomy (NCBI): domain Bacteria; kingdom Pseudomonadati; phylum Pseudomonadota; class Gammaproteobacteria; order Pseudomonadales; family Pseudomonadaceae; genus Pseudomonas; species Pseudomonas sp. 05T35. Next base: position 4,433 of record NZ_JBFTLU010000341.1, on the reverse strand, counting down.
CGGCCCCAAGTGATCACGTTCTCCAGCGTTTCTTCTATCGCGGTGTCACTGAGCGAGTCTCCCAACTCCTGCTCGAAACGCACACGCGGCGCCCAATGACCGCGTCGTTCCTGCAACACTTGGCGAATACGGGCGGCCAACGGCACATACCTGAGCAGATGATCGGCAAAAATGGTTTTGCGTTCCTGGGTACCGTACTCATCGAACAGCTTGCCGGCGTCGGTCAGCTTGATGTCGGCGCCCTTGAGTTCGGCAAACCCCAGATGCTCGAGCATCTCCGCCACCGGAAACAGGTCGTCGACCTCCAGCAACAGGCGCTCGGCAACATTGGAGAGGCTGTCCTGCCCATAATACGGCTCGGCCGCCAGTGCGGAAATCAGACCCGCCATCAGGTTGGTCGACACCTCAGGCAATGGGCTGCCCAATTGCAATTCGGCCTTGCCCCTGCGGGCGTCGGCACTGCGTCGATTGGTCATCAAGGCATAGATGTCATCGACCATTTTGCGAAAGGCCGGGTCCAGACGGTTGCGCGGATGGGCGAACGGCACACGGATTTGCGCYACGACCCGGCCGGGGTTCGACGACAACACCAACACGCGGTCGCACATCAACACCGCCTCTTCGATGTTGTGGGTCACGATGAGGATGGACTTGATCGGCAACTGGCCGCCGCTCCACAGATCCAGCAAGTCGGTTCTCAAGGTTTCTGCCGTCAGCACATCCAGCGCCGAGAAAGGTTCGTCCATCAGCAGCAAGGTCGGATTGACCACCAGTGCCCGGGCAAAGCCTACGCGCTGGCGCATGCCACCCGACAATTCCCGTGGGTACGCGTTTTCGAAACCGTCGAGGCCGATCAGGTCGATCGCTGCCAGTGCACGCTTGCGCGCAGCTTTGGGTTCGACCTGCAACGCTTGAAGACCGGCTTCGACGTTTTCCAGAACCGTCAGCCAGGGAAACAGGGCAAAGGTCTGAAAGACCATGGCCACGCCTTCGGCAGGTCCGGTCAACACCGAGCCGTTATAGCGAACCTCGCCTGAGGAGGGCAGGATCAGACCGGCAATGATCCGTAGCAGCGTCGACTTGCCGGAGCCGGAACGCCCCAGCATGCCGACGATTTCACCTTCGCGCAGGGTCAGATCGACATCGCTGAGTACCTGTAACTCGTCCTTGCCCTTACCGAAGCCTCGACAGACGTTCTTGAGTGCATAAATCTCGGAGTGCGCGCCTGTTTTTTCAGTCTGGCTATTCATCAAATCGACACCTGTTAATTCAGACGGAGTTTGTTTTCAGCGATCGCGTACAACGGCCGCCACAGCACGCGGTTGAACGCCACGACAAAGAACGACATCACCACCACGCCCAAGGTGATTTTCGGAAAGTCGCCAGCCGCAGTGGTCTGGGCGATATAGGCCCCCAAACCGTGAGCGACCACCTTGTCCTGTCCCCAGGAAACGAATTCGGACACGATACTGGCGTTCCATGCCCCGCCCGAGGCGGTAATCGCGCCGGTCACGTAATACGGGAAAATGCCCGGCAACATGACCTTGCGCCACCACTGCCAGCCGCGAATGCGGAAATTGGTCGCAGCCTCGCGGAAGTCGTTGGGAAAGGCGCTGGCGCCAGCGATTACGTTGAACAGGATGTACCACTGGGTGCCCAACACAATCAGCGGGCTTAACCAGATGTCCGGGTTCAACTGATAGCGCAGAATCACGATGACAAACACCGGAAACAACAGGTTCGCCGGGAACGCCGCGAGGAACTGGGCCAGCGGCTGGATTTTCTCCGCCAGATGCGGACGCAAGCCAATCATCACGCCCAGCGGGACCCAGATCAGCGAGGCCACCAGAATCAACAAGGCCACCCGCAACAGGGTGATGGTGCCCAAACCGATCACATGCCAGAGTTCGCCCAGCGTCACCTCGCTGCCGACGTAAATCACGATGTGATACAGCGCGTACAGGGTCATTAGCGCAATCGCCGCGCCCCACACCCAATCGATAACTCGTGAAACCGTCGGACTGGCCTGAACGGCCACTGCTTTGGAGCGTGGCAGGCTCAGGCGCATGTTGGTGATGCGCACGATGGCCCGGAGAAAAGGCCTCAACAGGCGCTGAACGATCCGGGTACGCTGAATCAGATTCAGTACCCAGGACTCAGGGCTACCGGCTTGGGAAGCGGTGTCTTCCATCCGGAATTTGTCCGCCCAGGCCACCAGCGGCCGGAACAGGAATTGGTCGTAAACCAGGATGACCACAATCATCGCCAGAATGACGTAACCCACGGCGTGCATGTCGCGTTGTTCGATGGCGGTCGCCAGATAGGAACCGACGCCCGGCAAGGTGATGGTCTTGTCACCCACGGTGATCGCTTCCGAGGCCACCACGAAAAACCAGCCACCGGACATGCTCATCATCATGTTCCAGACCAGGCCTGGAATAGCGAACGGCACATCAAGCTTCCAGAATTTTTGCCAGCTCGAAAGCTGCAGGTTGCTGGACACCTCCTCCAGATCCCGAGGCACCGTACGCAGCGACTGGTAGAAGCTGAACGTCATGTTCCAGGCCTGGCTGGTAAAAATGGCAAAGATCGCCGCGCACTCCGCGCCCAGCACACGCCCTGGAAACAGCAGCAGGAAAAATGTCACGGTGAAAGAGATATAGCCCAGCACCGGCACCGATTGCAGAATATCCAGCACCGGCACCAGCAGCTTCTCGGCCCGCCGGCTCTTGGCAGCCAACGTCCCGTAAACCAGGGTAAAAATCAGCGCCGCCACCATGGCCGCGAGCATGCGCAATGTGGTGCGGATCGCGTATTCGGGCAAGTCGGCAGGGTCCAGAGAAATGACCTGCGTCTGCAACGTCGAGATCGGGGCCCAGGTCTCGCGTGCGCCAATCGAGAAAAACAGCAGGAAGCCAATCACCAACGGCATGGCGATCAGGTCCCAACGGTTGGGAAGCAACCGTTGTGCCGTGGCCGGTATGTAATGACGCAATACCTTATTCATGTTCAGTGATTCCAGTAGCGTTCTGGTGGTGATCGTTGACCACCGATCAACAGGTTCTAGAGTGACCGCGCACAGAACGGCTCAACAAGCAGTTGAAGCACAGCTAAGTAAACTCTAGCGGGGTAATAAAACGACGGAGGGAGGCCACACAAACGAACGCTATGGGGCGAGGCAGGAAACTGTTCAACGGCTCAGAACGTTGGGGATCTGAACACATCGTTTACCCTCTGTACCTCACTCGGCATCTCAATGGGCGGCCCGCCGAGAATGGGCAGGATCCATGGCTGGAGTCTCCTGAACGGGAGTGAAAAGGACATTTGGACGGGAAAAACACGACGTCATCCAGCCCGCAGATTCTGCCTGCGGCACACCCAATTGAAATCGATGCCGACGCGCTGTATTTCCGGGGCGGATTGTACGTTTCAAATTGTTACAGAAACATAAACTTGACGTATTTTTTACGCATTTGTGAATGCTCACCATCCCTTTGGCGGGATCAGTGCCAAACCGACAGAGTCAGATACGAATATCCCCAGGGTCAGGAGCGTATCTCCACTGATTGAGCCCAGTTGATCCAGCGAGCCGTCACAAACCTGAACGATGACAAACAAAGCCTCGGCCATTAGAATTTGATTATCATCGAACGCCTTAGGGTACTGGCAACTCCATGGAAAATAAGACTGCACGACTGACTGTGCTCATTGATCCCATCAAGAAAAAAGCCCTTGAGGAGCTCTGTGCATCTCAGGACCTGACGCCTTCACAGGTCGTCCGCCAGCTTATTCGAGACTACCTGGAGACACATGGCGTGTCCTACTCGACCAAAAGCAAAATAGCGGTCAATGATAAGTAGTTCACTCGCCATGGAGCCTGCACATCGGGAGCCCGCTCATCGTTCTGCCGACTAAAGCTCCAGCTCAGCCAAGGCGTGGCGCCTTGTCGATCTCGAAACTGCCCAATGCACCACTGAAGTCGGCATGATAATGCTCTGAACCAAGCGCTTGGAGTATTCCCGCTCTATCCAGCTTGCCCAGGACTTTATCGTTGGCTTCGCACAGTTTTACGACAATGCCGCGCTTGCGTAATTGCTCAATGACTTCGAGCAACGTTTGCAAGCCCGTTATGTCCATGAACGGCACTCGCTTTAGACGAATAATCAATGTCCCCGGATCGGTGTGCGTTTGGGCCAGAACGCGCTCAAAGGTTTCTGCTGCGCCAAAGAAAAGCGGCCCTTCAATGGTGTACACCAAAACGCCAGGCGGCAGACGAACGTGCCCATTGATCCGTAACTCAACCTCAAGCTCCTTTTCGACCATTTGCTGCACTTCGACAGAAGATGCCATCCGACGCATGAATTGCAGCATCGCGAGAATGACACCAATGTTCACTGCAATCGCCAAATCGCTGAAAACGGTCAGGCTGAAGG
>NZ_JBFTLU010000340.1:0-5038 GCF_056396605.1 Pseudomonas sp. 05T35 | reverse complement strand
GTAATGCATCGTCAGTTTCGTCAAGGCAAATGCCATGGCAAGCGTGGCGATCAGCAAGGGTAAGGGGAACATATCGGGCGCGCCCGAGGTGAAGCTCAAGGTGTTGTAAAACAGTTCGACCAGTAACCGTCCCTGCCCCACCCAGCCAGTACCGGCCGCCAAGGACCGCCAGTTATCATCTATATAGTAATAATCGACCAGTATCAGAGGGAGTACATAAACAAGAGTGGCGAGTAAAAAAAACACGAACACTTCACGACTGGGCAACTCCCTACTCAATACACTTGCCACCTTCATTTCGGCGCTCCTTTGCCGCCTACAATATCTTTCACCACATACCTCGGCCGATGTTTCGACTCAATATAGATTCGCCCCACATACTCACCCAATATGCCAATTCCGATCAGTTGAACACCCCCCAGGAATAAAATCGCGGTCATCAACGAAGGGTATCCCGGAACATTATTGCCGAAGAAAATCTTGTCCAGCACCATGTAAATGGCATAGATAATTGCAAACAGGGAAATCGCGCTACCGACATACGTCCACAACTGCAAGGGCACTGTACTGAAAGACGTAATCCCTTCCAGCGCCAGATTCCAGAGTTTCCAAACATTGAACTTGGTGGTACCCGCCACACGCTCGGCCCGTTCGTATTCGACAACTGCGGTATTGAACCCCGCCCATGAGAGGATGCCCTTCATGAATAACCGATGTTCCGGGAGCGTGCGAATTACATTCACGACCTTGCGGTCCATTAACCGGAAATCACCGACGTTCTCTTCTATCCGGGTATAAGCAATCCGGTTCAACAGGTGATAGAACAGTGCCGCGCTGTGCCGCTTCATATAACTGTCGGCGGTGCGATCGTGGCGCTTGGCAAGTACCACATCAGCCCCGTTCTGCCACTCCCGGATCAACAAGGGGATCACACTGATCGGGTCCTGCAAGTCGACATCCATTGGTATCACCGCATCGCCGGTGGCGTACTCCAACCCGGCAAATAACGCGGGCTCCTTGCCAAAATTGCGCGAAAAATTGATGACCAGCACATGCTCGTCAGCCAACGCGATGGCTTTGGCCTGTGCTGCTGTCTGGTCGGAACTGCCGTCATTGATGAACACAATCTCGACGTCACAATCAGCAATCGACAGTTCCTGACGAACCGCCTGATAAAACAGGTTAATCGCCTGTTCTTCATTGAAGACGGGAACAATCAGCGAGATCTTCACTGCTCACGCCCCCGAAAGATGAAATATTTCGAGTAAAAAAAACCGCAGACCAGGCTGATACTCGAAAAGACCACTAACGTCATCAACCCCGGCAGCCGTAACTGATCCGCCACATACCCCACGCCATAACTCAACACCCCCATGAGCCCGACAAACAACACGTACCGTAGAACACTGGTTCTTTGTTTGAAGGTGTATCGCGCATTGGCATAAAAGGAAAATGAAACGGCCAGACAAAAGCTCACGAAGTTACTGGGTGCCTGACGAAATCCCATGACTGTGTGCAGAACAAAAAACGCCGACCAGTGGATCAACGTATTAAGCAGGCCAACCGACACGAATCTGGGGAAACCGTGAAATGCGGCTCTCATGTCCATTACGTTTGTTTCCAGTCTGAACACCTGCCCAGTTGAAAGCTTGGCACCCTTGGTCCGCTTGTCTATTTTCCAGTCAACAAATAGACCAGTGGCTAAAAATGCTGTTCTAGCGACGCGCTTCAACGTTCAGAGATACGCCCCCAACCCGCTCCGTTCGCCGCTGAGACATCCGGTAATATCCGGCCTTTGCAATTGCCGCCAAATCGCGCCACCCTGCGCGCCGCCGATGTGCGGCGCACAGTCTTTTGCCCCGCGGACCACCCTTTACTCACATCTGTTCAAGAGCCCGTTGTCATGACCCAAGGACGCGACCTTCGTATCGATTTCTTTCGCGGACTGGCACTGATCTTCATTTTCTGGGATCACGTGCCACACAACCCCCTTGCCCATTTCACGGTGCGCAATTTCGGTTTCAGCGATGCGGCGGAAATCTTCGTGTTTCTGGCGGGCTACGCGGCGGTGCTGGCCTACGGCAAGATTGCCCGACGCGATGGTTTGCTGATTGCGACGGTGAAAATCCTGCGCCGCGCCTGGTTGCTGTACGTGGTGCATATCTTTCTGCTGGCAGTGCTGATGGGCATCGTGTTCTTTGCCAACAGCCATGTGGAAACCCGTGACCTGGTGCGGGAAATGGGCCTGCAATACTTCCTCAGCAACCCGCAACAGGCCTTGGTCGATGAGTTGCTGCTGCGCTTCAAACCCAACCTGATGGACCCGTTGCCGTTGTACATTCTGCTGTTGCTCGGGCTGCCGCTGGTGTTGCCGATGTTGCTGCGCAAGGCCGAGTACGTAGTCGGGTTGTCGGTGGTGCTGTACATGCTGGCGCCGTGGTTTCAATGGAACCTGGCGGCCACCGAGGGTGGCGTGTGGTTCTTCAATCCGATGGCCTGGCAGTTGCTGTTTATCCTCGGTGGCGCAGCGGCGATTCACGGTCAACGCCCCGCTTTGCCGGACGCCCGCACCTTGCCACATCAACCACTGTTTGTTGCGGCAGCGACCTATCTGCTGATCACCGGGCTGATCGCAGTGTCGTGGAAATGGCCGACGGTGCATGACGCGCTCATGCCCCGGATGCTGGGCGAATGGCTGTACCCGATCAACAAGACCAACCTGTCACCGGCGCGGCTGCTGCACTTTCTGGCACTGGCTTACGTGATCGCCAAACTCTTGCCCAACAGTGGCTGGACGCAGAACTGGCTGGCGCGGCAAAGCTGCCGCATGGGCCGTTACTCGCTGGAAGTGTTTTGTCTGGGTGTGCTGCTGGCGCCGCTGGCGGACATGCTCAACTCGCTGGCCGGGGATGCGCTGGTCATGCAGGTTTTCAGCGCCCTGCTGGGGGCGGGATTGATGGCCGTACTGGCCGCATGGCTGGATTGGAACAAACGGCTGAACCGACCGGCGCAAGTAGTAGCCGCCTGAAACCAAAAAGCCACGGTCACTCGACCGGGGCTTTCGCTTTTACAGCATCAGACGATTACGAAGCCGTGCGCACCGCACCTTGCGGGGCACCGGTCGGTTGCAACTTGAACACATAAAACAGCACCGTCAGCAGCACCAGGAACGCAGGCCCCACGTACAGTGCGACGCGGGTGTCCGGGAAGTAGGCCATCAGGCCAACCACCAACACCAGGAACGCCAGCGCCAGGTAGGAGCTCACCGGGTACAGCCACATGCGGTACTTGAGACCGGCACGTTCAGCCGGGCTCAGGCCTTTGCGGAATTTGAGCTGCGCCAGCAGGATCATCACCCACGTCCAGATCGCACCGAAAGTCGCGATGGCGGTGACCCAGACAAAGACTTTTTCCGGCACCAGGTAGTTGAGCAACACGCCCAGCAGCAGCGCGCCGATCGACAGCAACAAGGCGCGACGCGGCACGCCGTTCGAGGTCTTGGCGAAAGCGGCCGGGGCCTGGCCGTTCTGCGCCAGGCTATAAAGCATGCGCCCGGTGCTGAAGATACCGCCGTTGCAGGACGACAGCGCGGCAGTAATCACCACGAAATTGATGATGCCGGCAGCGGTCTTGATGCCCAGACGCTCGAAGGTCATCACAAACGGACTGCCCTGAGTGCCGATTTCGTTCCAGGGGTAGATCGACAGAATCACGAACAGCGCGCCGACGTAGAACAGCAGGATGCGCCAGAACACCGAGCCGATGGCATTCGGAATAGTCTTCTGCGGGTTCTTCGCTTCACCGGCCGTCAAGCCGATCATCTCGACCCCCAGGTAGGCGAACATCACCATTTGCAGGGACATCAATACGCCCTGCACGCCATTGGGCATGAAACCGCCATGGCTCCACAGGTTGGAAATCCCCAGCGCAACGCCGTCGTTGCCAAAACCGAAGGCGATCACACCGACACCGCCGACCACCATCGCAATGATGGTGACGATCTTGATCAGGGCGAACCAGAACTCGAACTCACCGAAGGCCTTGACCGCGATCAGGTTGATCGAGCCCATGCTCACCAGTGCCGCCAGTGCCCAGATCCAGCGCGGCACATCGGGGAACCAGATGCCCATGTACACCGCCACCGCGGTAATTTCCGCGACGCAGGTCACCAGCCACAGGAACCAGTAGTTCCAGCCCGTGAGGAAACCCGCCAACGGGCCGAGATAATCTTGTGCGTAACGACTGAACGAGCCCGCGACCGGGTTGTGCACCGCCATTTCGCCAAGGGCGCGCATGATCACCAGGATCGCCAGACCACCGATGATGTAAGACAGCATGATTGCCGGGCCGGCCATTTCGATGGCCTTGGCTGAACCGAGGAACAGACCGACACCGATACAGGCGCCGAGCGCCATCAAGCGAATATGCCGTTCGCCGAGTTCGCGTTTGAGCGGGCCGCCCTGAGCGGTCTCGCCGTGGGGCTGGTGATTGCCAACGGGCATAGGGGTAAACCTCGTCTTGTTATTGGATATAGCCACCGAGTGTCGAAGTACAGACCGATAAGCCTGGACTTCCTGAAACCGGATCCACCTCATGGGTAGATCCGTCTTGTAGGACAAAACCTGCAAGATCAGCGGGGCGTGCAGTATAAAAAGCTCAACGTAGGGCTTTTCACTATATAAACGACAAGATTCAGCGGGAATTCTCGGCAAAATCCGCATTTGCGGAGGGGCATTACCTGGGATTCTTCCGTGAACTCGCCAGCAAAACGGCACCGAGTATTGCACAGCAATGGTGCAGCGTCATGCCCCTACCTAGGCCGTATTTACCCGCTTGATGGCTCTAGCCCAATACTCTCGGACAACCACCAGCCTCCGTGGCGAAGGAGCTTGCTCGTTCGTTGCGCATCACAATGTTGAAATACGGATGAAGGTTATTCCCGTAGCAGCTGCCGAGCCTGCGAGGCTGCGTTAGAGGCGGGCCGCGTTCGGACGAAGTCCTCGCAAATCCTGGGAACACGGTTTTCCCGAAAGAACGC
>NZ_JBFTLU010000339.1:0-5086 GCF_056396605.1 Pseudomonas sp. 05T35 | reverse complement strand
CGGTGTTTCAGATGAACCGAGTCGCAAGAGTTAACGACTGCTTCGCAGCCGAACGCAGCCTCGCAGGCTCGGCAGCTGCTACGGGAGGGGGGGAAGTCAGGTATCGAGTACTTCCATTTCGCGCAGCACCTCGCCGATCGTCGCCACTGCCGCACGCATCTCGGCCTGATTGACGTGGCCGATGCAGCCGACGCGGAAGGTTTCGACCTGGGTCAGCTTGCCCGGGTAGAGGATGAACCCCTTGGCCTTCACACGTTCGTAGAACGCTTTGAACTGGTAGCGCGGATCTTTCGGCGCATGGAAGGTGACGATGATCGGCGCCTGGACCGCGGCTGGCAGAAAGCTGCGCAAACCGAGTTTGGCCATTTCATCAAGCAGCACCCGGCAGTTGTTCGCATAACGCTGATGCCGCGCCGGTAGGCCGCCTTCTTCGTTGTATTGCAGCAACGCTTCGTGCAGCGCCGCGACCACGTGGGTCGGCGGGGTGAAGCGCCATTGGCCGGTCTTGGCCATGTAGGCGTGTTGGTCGAACAGGTCCATCGCCAGTGAGTGGGAATTGCCGGCGGCATTCTCCAGGGCGGACTTGTTGCCGAAGACGAAACCCATCCCCGGTACGCCTTCCAGGCATTTGCCCGAGGCGGCGATCAGTGCGTCGAACGGTACTTTTTGAGCGTCGATCGGCAGTGCACCGAAAGAACTCATGGCGTCGATGATCAGACGTTTGCCGTGTTGGGCGATGACATGGGCGATTTCCGGTAGCGGGTTAAGAATCCCGGTGCTGGTTTCGCAGTGGATCAGCGCCACGTGGGTAATACTGCTGTCGGCGTGTAGCAGGCGGTCGACGTCGGCGGCGGTGGTCGGTTGGTCTTCGGCGGTTTCGAACGTACTGAAGGAACGACCGAGCACTTCGCAGATTTGCGCCAGGCGTTTGCCGTAAGCGCCGTTGATCAACACCAGCACTTTGCCGTCGCGGGGCACCAGAGTGCCGATGGCCGCTTCGACGGCGAAGGTGCCGCTGCCCTGCAACGGCACGCAGTGGTGGTTGTCGGCACCGTTGATGATCGCCAGCAGTTGTTCGCAGAGGCTGGCGGTCAATTGGTTGAAGCGTTCATCCCAGGAACCCCGGTCCACCATCATCGCCTGACGGGTGCGCTGCGAGGTGGTCAATGGGCCGGGGGTGAGCAGGATGGGTTCGGCAGTACTCATTCGGGTGTTCTCGCAATCAGTGGGATCAAGCTGCGGGAGATAAATTGCAATTTGCCGTTACATCAATCAAATTGTTTGTTGTTATGCCAGTCATCAGTAAGGCCGATAGCTATGAACCTGTTCCAACTCCGTGCATTTGATGCAGTGGCCCGCGAAGGCAGCTTTACCCGGGCTGCTGCCCGTCTGTTCATCAGCCAACCGGCGGTCACCGGGCATATCAAGGCGCTGGAGGAGCACTATCAGATCACCTTGCTGCGGCGCACCGCGCGGCGGGTTGAGTTGACGGAGGAGGGCACCAAACTGGCGGCGATTACCCGGGCGATGTTCGGCCTGGCCGAAGAGGCGCAAGTGATGCTTGAGGCCAATCGGCAACTGTTGACCGGTCGTTTGGAAGTGGCGGCGGACGGTCCGCACCTGGTCATGCCGATGCTCGCCAGCCTGCGTGCGCGGTATCCGGGGATCACCGTGAATTTGCGGCTGGGTAATGCTCAGGAAACCCTCGCGGCGTTGTTGTCCGAGCACGCCGACGTGGCGGTGCTGACCGAGGTCGAGCCGCGCAAAGGTTTGTACTTGCAAGCCTTGAATGAGTCGCGGATCTGCGCGCTGGTGCCGGCGGCGCACCCGTGGTCGGCGCTGCACGAAGGTATCGCGCTCAAGCAACTGGACCAGGTGATCATGGTGTTGCGTGAGCCAAGTTCGATCACCCGTCGCACGTTCGATGAGGCTTGTGCTCAGGTCAGGGTCAATCCTCGGGTGCTGCTGGAGCTGGACAGCCGTGAAGCTGTCACCGAGGCGGTGGCGGCCGAGTTGGGGGTGGGCGTGGTGTCTTCGGTGGAAGTCAGCCCCGACCCGCGCGTACGGGCAGTGCCGATAATTGGCGAGGGACTGGTCAACCGGCACATGATCGGTTGCATGGAGCGGCGGCGGGACCTTCGGCTGATTCAGGCGTTTTTCGACCTCGCACCGGGTACCTCGTAGCAGCTGCCGMAGGCTGCGTTCGGCTGCGCAGCAGTCGTAAATCCTGTTATCGCGGTTGGTCTGAAGGACCGCACTGTCTGATTCTACGGCCGCTGCGCAGCCGAACGCAGGCTTCGCCAGCTGCTACATGGGGGGGACATCTCAGGGGCGGCGATCATGCACCCCACCCTAGGAAGTAGCGCCCGGGCCGTTCACCAGCCAGTCGAACAGCAGACGCGCTTCTCGCGGTTGGCGCTGGGCGCTGGCGGGGTTGGCGCTGTCGATGAAGCTCAGGCGTTGTTCGCTGTTCCAGTATTGCTGGAAATAATCGGCCAGCGCCACGCATTGCCCCGGATACAGCAGGCAGAGTTGTTCGGGAGTACGAGCGAACTCGCTGGCCAGGCGCTGCTTCTGTTCTATCGTCAGCGACAGGTTGCCCAGTGCCTGGCTTTTTCCGCTCATCAGCACATCGTCACGGTTGAGGCTCCCCAGATCCTTGAGCCCGGGACGCGGCATGCGCACGATGTACCACGTGGTGTCGGCCAGGCGTTCGGTGGTAGCGGGAGGCCGTTCGAACAAATAGATCTCGCCGCTCCAGCCTGTCGGCGACACCTTCTGTTCAGCCGCTACCACCGGCTGCGGTTCGCGCGCTTGTGCGTCAGCGAAACCCGTGCAAAGCACTGGTCGATCAGGATCACCGTCGAGGAAACTCACGAGCACCTCGCTGCCGGCCGGTGGCAAGGTTGGGCGTCCCGTCCCCGTATGGGCAATTGGCAACCAGATGCCTGAGGAGCCTTGCCTGTCGGATTGCGCATCAGGCCACAGGCAGATGTTGATTCGCCCGTGTTCGTCGAGGTGCGGCGGCATTCCTGCCGGGCCGAGGACCTTAGCCATCTGGTAACCGCTGATACGCGGTCTGGACTGTTTGAGGGCCGGGCGGAACGCGGTCGACCAGGGAATTGCCTTGAATTGATTGCGATAACCCGTTGCCTCGGACAACACCTTGTCCACGCCAGGCGTTTCGCCCTGGTGCAGTACTTCGCTTAATAACCATTGATCGTTGAACGCCGGGACCGGATGCCCGCTGACTTGCAGCAGCCGTCCGCTGAGCAGTTCGGGCAGTGTACTGTGGCCCTGAACCAGACGATGCAGGCTGCGCAGACGCTCGAGTTCGCGGCGGCCGAGCTGGTTGCGACGGGCTTGCACCGGGTCGATTCGACCTGTTGGGGGCAGGTTGGCGAGGTAGGTCTGGTTGGCGCAGGCGTCAGGTGCGGTGGATGCGGGGTCAGCGTTGGCGTGCTGTGCAAAGGTGGTTTGCGGCCCTGTGGTCGGCCGGCTATGGCATTGAAAGAGCCGGCTGATCCGCGGCTGTTCGGCCTCCCGTGCGGAGGGGTGAAAAACGCTTTCGACCGGTCGCTGCGCAAAGCTGTCGCTGTCATCGGCGAACACCAGCACGTGCCGGTCGTGTTGATGCTCGAAGTGATAGTGGATGCCTTCCTCTTCGCACAGCCGTTGCAGCAGGTTCAGGTCGGTTTCGTCGTACTGGAGGCAAAACGGGCGCGGCGGGTATTCACCGTTTGGCAGCTCGAAACGATAGCTGTCGGGCGGCAGTCGATGCTCGGCCAGCAACTGGCGCAAGATTTCCGGCACGCTCAGTTGTTGGAATACCCTTCGACGGTGCTGTTGCTCAAGTGTAAGCAGGCGGGGGGCGAGGTTCAGGCTGTAGCCGATCTGCTGCGCGCCGCAGAACTGCAAACCGGCGCTGTGGATGATGCCGTGGATGCCGGAGGCGGGGCTCAGGCTGAGGAATGCGGGTTGATGCAGCAGTAGGTCCAGATTCATTGCGGGCTGTGGGCTGCGCATTTCGATGTCGAATCGATAGACCTGGTTGAGGGCTTCGCGGCCGCTGAACTGTCGGACCTGAAAACTCAAGGCGAGCTCGGTGAGCGTCAGGATGAAGGGACTTTCCATGTCGATGTGCATCAAACTCTCTTCTGCCATGAAGTACGGGGCACAGAGGTTACGAAACACTGGCGCTCAATAGTCACCGTAAACCTGCTTTTCAGAAAAGCCCTACAACAGGTTGTGAAGATGTCGATCGCTCACAACACTTTTTGGTCGATTGCCAACTTTTTGCCGTATAAACTTGCACAAAGCGTCGGCCAATAGATGTCTCGGCGCCACAGATCAAGAGAGTGAGTAATGGGCGCACAGTGGAAGGTTAAACACAAAGAAGCGGCAGCCAACGCCAAGGGCAAGATCTTCGGCAAACTGGTGAAGGAAATCACCATTGCTGCACGTAACGGCGCTGATGTCAGCACCAACGCGCACCTGCGCCTGGTGGTCGAACAGGCGAAAAAAGCCTCGATGCCGCGTGAAACCCTGGAGCGTGCAATCAAGAAAGGCTCGGGCCAGCTCGGCGAAACCGTGCAGTATCACCGCGTGACCTACGAAGGCTTCGCCCCGCATCAGGTGCCGCTGATCGTTGAATGCGTGACTGACAACATCAACCGTACCGTGGCAGAAATCCGCGTAGCGTTCCGTAAAGGCCAGCTGGGGGCTTCCGGTTCCGTGGCCTGGGATTTCGACCACGTGGGTATGATCGAGGCGTCCCCGGACACCCCGGATGCCGATCCGGAAATGGCTGCTATTGAAGCCGGCGCACAGGATTTCGAGCCGGGCGAAGACGGCGCGACGCTGTTTATCACCGAAGCCACCGATCTGGACTCCGTTCAGAAAGCCTTGCCTGAGCAGGGTTTCACGGTATTGTCGGCGAAGCTCGGCTACAAACCGAAGAACCCGGTCAGCGGCCTGACCGATGCACAAATGGAAGAAGTCGAAGCTTTCCTCGAAGGCCTCGATAACCATGACGACGTGCAGGAYATGTTTGTCGGGTTGGCGGGTTAAACCCACTGTCGATTTG
>NZ_JBFTLU010000338.1:0-5086 GCF_056396605.1 Pseudomonas sp. 05T35 | reverse complement strand
GTGCCTGGTCGCCGACGTGCAGGTTGCGAGCATTGATTGGCGCCGACTGGACGATGGTTTGCAGGGTATCGGCGGCCAGGACCGTCGGGCAGATAACTGCAAGACTCACAAGCACCGCCATGGCAGCCAGATTTCTTTGACGCAGCATCGGTATTTCTCCAGTGAATGGGTGACACCCGCTCTAGGACCGCCATTGCGTCCGGTCATTCGAAACGCTCACACCTCACTGTAGCGATGATTCTGCGATTGATCTCACCGCAGTGATAATCCATACGCATCAATGGATGTTAAATATGCACTTATCATATCGATCGACCTGCCCCAGTATCCGGCCTTAATAATATCCATGCGCCACGTTGCGCATGTCATAAAAGCGCGGGAGACACAACATGCAGGCTACAACCCATCCGCCAGCGACATCCGCTCGCAGCAAAGTCAGTGCAATTTTCCGGGTCACCTCGGGCAACTTCCTGGAACAGTTCGACTTCTTCCTCTTCGGTTTCTACGCCACCTATATTGCGGCGGCGTTCTTCCCTGCCAGCAGCGAATTCGCCTCGCTGATGATGACCTTCGCAGTGTTTGGCGCAGGTTTTCTGATGCGTCCTTTGGGCGCGGTGATTCTTGGTGCCTACATCGATGATGTCGGCCGCCGCAAAGGCTTGATCGTCACCCTGTCGATCATGGCCAGCGGCACGATTCTGATTGTGCTGGTGCCCGGCTACGAGACCATCGGTCTGTTCGCTCCGGCGCTGGTGTTGATCGGCCGTCTGCTTCAGGGCTTCTCCGCCGGTGCAGAACTGGGCGGCGTGTCGGTGTACCTGGCGGAAATCGCCACGCCGGGCCGCAAGGGCTTTTTCACCAGTTGGCAGTCGGCCAGCCAGCAAGTGGCGATCGTCGTTGCTGCCGCGCTGGGCTATGCGCTGAACCAATGGATGCCGGCGACAGTGGTTGCCGACTGGGGCTGGCGCATTCCGTTTTTCGTCGGTTGCATGATCGTGCCGTTTATTTTCCTGCTGCGGCGCAGCCTTGAAGAAACCGCAGAGTTCACCGCCCGCCGCCACCGCCCAAGCATGCGTCAGGTGTTCGGCACCTTGCTGCAAAACTGGCAGATCGTGATCGCCGGTATGCTGATGGTGGCGCTGACCACCACCGCGTTTTACCTGATCACCGTGTACGCGCCGACCTTTGGCAAAACCGTGCTGCACCTGAGCACTTCCGATGCGCTACTGGTGACCTTGCTGGTCGGCGTGTCGAACTTCTGCTGGCTACCACTGGGTGGCGCACTGTCGGACCGCATCGGTCGGCGCCCGGTGCTGGTGGCGATGACCCTGCTGACCTTGGCCACGGCCTACCCGGCATTGACGTATCTGGTCCAGGCACCGAGCTTCATCAACATGCTGTTGGTACTGCTGTGGTTGTCGTTCATCTACGGTTTGTACAACGGCGCCATGGTTGCAGCACTGACCGAAATCATGCCGGTGGAAGTCCGCGTGGCCGGTTTCTCCCTGGCCTACAGCCTGGCGACCGCAGTATTCGGCGGCTTCACCCCGGCGATTTCGACCTTCCTGATTCAGTACTCTGGCGACAAGGCCGCCCCCGGTTACTGGATGAGTTTCGCCGCGCTGTGTGCGTTGTGCGCAACGCTGTACCTGTACCGGAGCTCGACCGGTCGTTTACAAGTCGCCGTGCAATAAGCCAACCCCAGACAGAGAAAAGCTGATGAAGAAATTACTGAATTTTGCGGCGCTGACCCTGATCGGCGCCCTGGGCCTGAGCAGCGTTGCCCAGGCTGAAGAACTGCACGTGATGACCTCCGGYGGCTTCACGGCCGCCTACAAAGTACTCGGTCCAAAGTTCGCCGCCGCTACTGGTAACACGCTCGATACAGCGCTCGGCCCGTCGATGGGCAAGGCGCCTGAAGCGATCCCCAACCGGCTGGCCCGTGGTGAGCAGGCCGATGTGGTGATCATGGTCGGCTACGCCCTGGATGAGTTGATCAAGCAAGGCAAGGTCTTGCCCGGGTCACGGGTTGAACTGGCCGATTCGAGGATTGGCCTGGTGGTGCGCGAGGGTGCGGCGAAGCCGGATATCAGCTCGGTCGAGGGGCTGAAGACGACATTGCTCAATGCCAAATCCGTGGCCTACTCCGACAGCGCCAGTGGCGTGTACATCCAGGATCAGCTGTTCAAGCGCCTGGGGATCGAGCCGCAGCTCAAAGCCAAATCGACCATGGTGCCGAAAATCCCGGTGGCTTCGGTGGTTGCCACGGGCGACTACCAATTGGGCTTTCAACAGGTCAGTGAATTGCTCCCGGTGCCCGGCGTGACCTTCGTCGGCAAGATTCCGGAATCCGTGCAGTCGGTGACACGCTTTGCTGCTGGCATCCCGGTTGGTGCGCAACATCCGGTGCAAGCCAAAGCCTTGCTCGACTACCTCGCGTCCCCGGCCGCCCAGCCAGATGTCAAGGCAACCGGACTGGACTCGGTCAGCCGTTAAGGCTGGCGCCGGCCTCAGCCGATCCAGGCTGAGGCCGGCTTGACCTTCATTTCAATAATCAGCCGTTCCAGCTCCAACGCCGCCGGCGTCAGCGTCCGTCCCCGACGCTTGAGCAGGCCGACGCTGCGCATCACTTGCGGATCAGTCAGCGGTATGTGAGTCAGAATCGGGTGGTCATTGCCGGGCATGGCCATCAACGGTACCGCAGCGATCCCCAGCCCTGCTTCAACCAGGCCGATCATGGTGGTGACGTGTCGGGTTTCGCAGATGCTCTGACGCGCCGGAACAATCCCGCTCAACGCCTGATCCAGCAGGAAGCGATTGCCCGACGTCTTGTCGAGGGAGATGTAATCCTGCTGGTACAGCTCGCTCCAGCTCACACTGGCGCGGTTGGCCAAGGCGTGATCACGCCGGCAAGCGACCACATAACGTTCCTGCACCAACGGTTCGAACTCGACGTCGGCCTCCAGCGTGCCCATGAAACTCAAGCCGAAATCCGCCTCGCCATTGACCACTGCGCTCAGCACGTCATGGGCGCTGGAGTCGAGCACCTTGACCTTGATTCGCGGAAAACGCTGATGGTATTGGGCGACCACTCGCGGCATGAAGTAGTAAGCCGCCGACGGCACGCAGGCCACGGTGACGTAGCCCAAACGGGTCGACGCCACGTCGCTGATCCCCAGCAACGCCACATCCAGGTCATCCAGCAACCGGTCGACACTCGGCGCAAACGCTCGCCCGGCCTGGGTCAGGCTCACGCGGCGAGTGGTGCGCTCAAACAGTTTGACGCCCAGCGCGTCTTCGAGCTTTTCAATCCGCCGACTCAGCGCCGGCTGGGAGATGCGCACCGCGTCGGCGGCCTTGCGAAAGCTGCCCTGCTCGACCACGGCGCGAAAAGCCTGCAAGTCATTCAGGTCGAAGTTGATGGCCATGACACGCACTCACCGGCAAACGAATTGATCAGTTTATCCTATGAATGTAACAAATTGATGCAAAATGTAACGCTAAAATCCGCGATAACCGGCACTCATGACTGACTGATGCCGGTCCAGCCTTTATCCTTGGCGCCTTGCCAACCGATGATTGTCTGCAATTTTTGTTGTTCGACGTTTTCCCAGGAGTAAGCCATGCCCCATGAAGGCAACCTGTTGCAAGCCGCTGTCGTCTTTCTGTTCGCGGCGGTGCTCACCGTGCCTTTGGCCAAACGCCTGCAACTGGGCGCGGTGTTGGGCTATCTGCTGGCCGGCGTCATCATCGGGCCGTCGGTGCTGGGGTTGATCGGCAACCCGCAAAGCGTCAGCCATATCTCCGAGCTCGGCGTGGTCTTGCTGCTGTTCATCATCGGCCTTGAGCTGTCGCCACGACGGCTGTGGGTGATGCGCAAAGCGGTGTTCGGCGTCGGTCTGGCGCAGGTGCTGCTGACCGGTTCGGTGATCGGCGTGCTGGCGTTCTACGTGTTCGGCCAGGCGCTCAACAGCGCGATAGTGCTCGGCCTGGGATTGGCGTTGTCGTCCACCGCCTTCGGCCTGCAAAGCCTGGCTGAACGCAAGGAACTGACCAGCCCGCACGGGCGCCTGGCATTTGCGATTCTGCTGTTTCAGGACATCGCCGCGATCCCGCTGATCGCCATGGTGCCGCTGCTCGCCGGCGGTGATCACAGCACGTCCGCCGCTGACGATTTGAACCATGTCCTGCGGGTGCTCGGCAGCATCGCAGTGGTGGTGATCGGCGGGCGTTACCTGTTGCGGCCGGTGTTTCGTGTGGTCGCCAAAACCGGCCTGCCGGAAGTCTCGACCGCCACTGCGCTGCTCGTGGTGATCGGCACTGCCTGGCTGATGGACCTGGTCGGCGTGTCGATGGCACTCGGCGCATTCCTCGCCGGCTTGCTGCTGGCGGACTCGGAATACCGCCATGAACTGGAAGCACAGATCGAACCGTTCAAGGGCCTGTTGCTGGGGCTGTTTTTCATCAGTGTCGGCATGGGCGCCAACATCAGCCTGCTGTTCAGCGCCCCGGCGACGGTGCTGGGCCTGACCCTGCTGCTGATCATGCTCAAGCTGCCGATGCTGTTTGTCGTCGGGCGACTGGCCGGAGGTTTGAATCGGCTGAGTGCGTTGCGCCTGGGCATCGTGCTGGCGGCGGGTGGTGAATTTGCGTTCGTGGTGTTCAAGATCGGTCGTGATCAAGGCTTGTTCGACCCACGGATGTACGACCTTCAGGTGCTGACCATCACCCTGTCGATGGCCGTGACCCCGCTGTTGCTGCTGATGTGCGGTCGACTGGTGAAATCGAAGATCGAGCCCGTCGCCGTGCCGCCACACTTGCGCGAAATCGACACCGACGCCCCCCGCGTAGTCATCGCCGGCCTGGGCCGTATGGGCCAGATCGTCGCGCGGATTCTGCGGGCACAAAAAATCCAGTTCGTCGCCCTCGATACATCGGTGGAAACCATCGAGCTGTCGCGCAGTTTTGGCGGTGTTCCGGTGTTCTATGGCGACCCRATGCGCCCGGAAATACTCCACGCGGCCAAGGTCGGGCAGGCGGAGTTCTTTGTGATTGCCACCGATGACCCGGACACCAACATCAAGAC
>NZ_JBFTLU010000337.1:0-5100 GCF_056396605.1 Pseudomonas sp. 05T35 | reverse complement strand
GTTCAAGAGGCCAGACACAAAACTGCAGGCAAAAAAAATCCCCGAACCAGTCGGGGATTTTTTATGTGCGATCAATCAKCCCGAAAGCGGATCAATCTTCGCGATAGCGACGCAGTTTCAGCTGCTTACCGGCAACGCGAGTGTCCTTCAGTTTGGTCAGCAGACGCTCCAGACCATCTTCCGGCAACTCGACCAGGCTGAAGCTGTCGCGCACCTGGATACGACCGATTGCTTCACGAGCCAGACCACCTTCGTTGAGGATGGCGCCCAGCAGGTTCTTGGCAGCGATACCATCACGCGCACCCAGCGCAGTACGGCAACGAGCACGACCTTCGGCCAATGGGATCGGAGCACGACGCTCGCGGTCACCACGGTCCGGACGATCACCGGTACGCTCAGGACGATCGCCACGCGGTGCATTGTTCGGCACCAGTGGACGTTCTTTCTCGATGGCAGCCAGGGTCAGTGCCTGAGCGTTGGTAGCCTTGCGCAGCAGCGCAGCAGCCAGTGCACGCGGGGTGCAACCGATGTCGGCAGTCAGGCGATCCAGCAGATCACCATGAGTCGATTCGGCATCAGCCACCAGCGGCGACAGGCTGTTGGTCAGTTTCTTGATGCGCGCATCGAGAACGGCTTGAGCGTCCGGCAGGCGAACTTCAGCAACCTTTTGACCGGTTACACGCTCGATCACTTGCAGCATGCGGCGCTCACGTGGAGTCACCAGCAGCAGTGCACGACCTTCGCGACCGGCACGGCCAGTACGGCCGATACGGTGAACGTAGGACTCTGGATCGTACGGCATATCAACGTTGAAAACGTGAGTGATACGCGGAACGTCCAGACCACGAGCAGCAACGTCGGTCGCCACAACGATGTCCAGACGGCCATCCTTGAGGGACTCGATCACGCGCTCACGCTGGTTCTGGGCAATGTCACCGTTCAGCGCAGCGGCTTTGTAGCCTTTGGCTTCCAGGGCACTGGCCAGGTCCAGGGTCGCTTGCTTGGTGCGAACGAACATGATCAGCGCGTCGAAGTCTTCAACTTCCAGCAGGCTCAATACAGCCGAGGTCTTCTGGTCAGCGTGAACCAACAGGTGAGCCTGTTCGATCGCGGTAACGGTCTGAGTCTTGGTCTGGATCTTCACGTGCTGCGGATCACGCAGATGACGCTCGGCGATGGCACGGATCGACTGCGGCAGGGTAGCCGAGAACAATACGGTCTGACGGGTTGCAGGCAAGGCCTTGAAGATAACTTCCAGGTCGTCCATGAAGCCCAGCTTGAGCATTTCGTCAGCTTCGTCGAGAACCAGGTGGTTCACGGTCGCCAATACTTTTTCGTCACGACGCAAGTGGTCGCACAGACGGCCCGGAGTGGCGACAACAATCTGTGCGCCATTACGGATTGCTTTCAGTTGCGGGCCCATAGGCGCGCCGCCGTAAACGGCCACAACGGTAACGCCCGGCATTTGCTTGGCGTAGGTTTCGAAAGCGGTTGCTACTTGCAGCGCCAACTCACGGGTTGGCGCCAGGATCAGGGCTTGCGGTTCGCGCTTAGCAGGATCGATGCGATGCAGGATCGGCAGGGCGAACGCAGCGGTTTTACCCGTACCGGTTTGCGCCTGACCAATCATGTCGTGACCGGCCATGATGATCGGGATCGATTGCTGCTGAATAGCCGAAGGCTCTTCGTAGCCAGTCGCGATGACGGCTGCAAGAATATTCGGATTAAGGTTAAAAGCGGCGAAGCCGCCGGTTTCCTGGGTCATGGGTCTGCCTCTAAGTGCATCCGCAAAGACCCATGCTCCAAAGCTGCGCATGCCGTGTAAGACTCAAGAGTCGCCCTGGCTGCTTTGTCGGCGGGGATTTGCGAAAACGAATGAATGAAAAAGATTCGTCAAGGAAGAGTCCGCTGTGCGGACGTGCAGCCGAAGCTGACTTCGGGGAATTGCGCTACCTAAACGCGGCCTGGCTAAAGACCGGCGCGCACTATACCGGAATTCACCAAAAAAGGGAGCTTTATTTGTCGGAAAAACCCGGCATACACCGTTGTGTCACAGGCTTTGCGGATAATCGTGCAACGGTCTATTTTTCAAAGGCC
Organism: Pseudomonas sp. 05T35; assembly: GCF_056396605.1. Classification (NCBI taxonomy): domain Bacteria; kingdom Pseudomonadati; phylum Pseudomonadota; class Gammaproteobacteria; order Pseudomonadales; family Pseudomonadaceae; genus Pseudomonas; species Pseudomonas sp. 05T35. Next base: position 3,003 of record NZ_JBFTLU010000337.1, on the reverse strand, counting down.
CGGCCCTATTGGTCATGGCACTTAAACGGTTCATCTTGCAGACCGTGACCTTTGGTCCGAGCCCCCCCTTCCCCGCCCGAGGAAATACCCCATGAATCAACCTGATTGCAGTCGTGTCACCCGTGAACGACGCGGTCATGTCCTGTTGATCGGGCTGGACCGTGTGGCCAAGCGCAATGCATTTGACCTCGATCTGCTCAACGCGCTGAGCCTGGCCTATGGCGAGTTCGAAGCCGACAGCGAGGCCCGCGTCGCACTAGTGTTCGGTCATGGCGAGCACTTTACCGCCGGGCTGGACCTGGTGAGCGTCAGTGCGGCACTGGCCGAAGGCTGGCAAGCCCCGGCCGGCGGTTGCGATCCGTGGGGGGTGTTCGTTGGCCCCAGGGTCAGCAAACCGGTGATTGTTGCGGCCCAGGGTTATTGCCTGACCATTGGCATCGAACTGATGTTGGCCGCCGATATCAACCTCTGCGCGAGCAACACCCGCTTTGCGCAAATGGAAGTGCAGCGCGGCATCTTCCCCTTTGGCGGTGCAACCTTGCGCCTGCATCAGATAGCCGGCTGGGGCAATGCCATGCGCTGGCTGCTGACCGGTGATGAATTCGATGCCCACGAAGCGCTGCGTCTGGGACTGGTGCAGGAGGTGATGGCCAGCGAAGACCTGTTACCTCGTGCGCTTGAGCTGGCAGAACGCATTGCCAGGCAGGCGCCGCTGGGGGTTCAGGCAACCTTGCAGTCCGCGCGCCAGGCCCATCTGGAGGGAGAAACAGCGGCGGCATTGGCTTTGCCACCGCAGGTGAAGAAGTTGCTCAACAGTGAAGACGCCAAGGAAGGCGTGCGGTCGTTGATCGAGAAACGCCCGGGCGTGTTCAAAGGGCTTTGAGGGATGTGTTGGCAGTTAAAAAGGCATCGCGAGCAGGCTCGCTCCCACAGGGTTTTGTGAACACCGAAAATACACTGTGGGAGCGAGCCTGCTCGCGATGGCGATCTGACAAACGACTCAGGTCGCCGGGCGAATCGCCTTGATCAGCGGCTGCAACGAATAACCCAATCGCGGCGCCAGCGCTTCGGCGCGGGCGGTCAATCCTTGCATGTCCAGTTCYTGGTCAAGGTCGGCTGGCACGATCAGGATCACGTTGCCCTCTTTCACCGGCAGCTCCCAATAATGCCGGTGATAGAGCCCTCGCAGTAATGCCGCACCCAGTGGCTTGCCGTCATCGGTCGCCCATTGATTGATCACCAGCCAGCCGCCCGGATTCAGGCGTTTTTGACAGTTTTCCAGGAAGCCCCAGGCCAAATGGCCGACACCCGGCCCGACATCGGTATAAAGGTCGACGAAAATCAGATCCGCCGACTCCGCCGTCTCAAGCAACTCGAGGGCGTCGCCGATGCGGATATACAGACGAGGATCGTCGTCCAGCCCCAGGTACTCGATGGCCAGGCGCGGTACGTCCGGGCGTAACTCGATCGCTTCGACGTCTTCCAGCGGCAGGAACTTCAGGCACGCCTGAGTCAGGGTGCCCGCCCCCAGCCCGAGAAACAGCGCGCTTTCCGGCTGCTCATGGCACAGCGCACCAATCAGCATCGCGCGGGTGTAGTCGTACTCGAGCCAGCTCGGATCGGCAGTGAACACGCAGCTCTGCTCGATGGCATCGCCAAATTCGAGAAAACGGTAATCCGCCACTTCCAGCACCCGGATCATGCCGAATTCATCGTGCACCTCGGCGAGCAGATGCTCGACGCGCTCCTCAGTCATTTCGTCTCCTGGTCGTTGTCGGGCTGATCCCCGGCAACGCAATCATTCGTTCCGCTTGGCGCGGCAAAGGCGCGATTGTCCGCCAAGCTTCGGGAACAGGTCACGCACTAATTGCTGATAACATAAACGTCCGATCGTAAAACATTAGAGTCCATGATGAGCCAACCCTGGAGCCCTGACAGCTGGCGCGCCCTGCCGATCCAGCAACAACCCCACTACCCTGACGCTGCGCATTTGCAACAGGTCGAGCAAAGCCTGGCCAGTTATCCGCCATTGGTGTTTGCCGGTGAGGCCCGGGAGTTGCGCCGTCAGTTTGCCGAGGTGACTCAGGGCCGGGCGTTTTTGCTGCAAGGTGGCGATTGCGCGGAAAGCTTCGCCGAGTTCTCGGCGGCAAAAATCCGTGACACCTTCAAAGTCCTGCTGCAAATGGCGATCGTCATGACCTTCGCCGCCGGTTGTCCGGTGGTAAAAGTCGGGCGTATGGCCGGGCAGTTCGCGAAACCGCGCTCGTCCAATGACGAAACCATCAACGGCGTGACCCTGCCGGCCTACCGAGGCGACATCGTCAACGGTATCGGTTTCGATGAAAAAAGCCGCGTCCCCGACCCGGATCGCCTGTTGCAGTCCTATCACCAGTCCACCGCGACCCTGAACCTGCTGCGGGCGTTTGCCCAGGGCGGTTTTGCCGACTTGCATCAAGTGCATAAATGGAACCTGGACTTCATCGCCAACTCGGCGCTGGCCGAAAAGTACAGCCACCTGGCCGACCGCATCGATGAAACCCTGGCGTTCATGCGCGCCTGCGGCATGGACAGCTCGCCGCAACTGCGCGAAACCAGTTTCTTCACCGCCCACGAAGCGCTGCTGTTGAACTACGAAGAAGCCTTCGTACGCCGCGACAGCCTGACCAACGATTACTACGATTGCTCGGCGCACATGCTATGGATCGGCGATCGCACGCGTCAGCTCGACGGCGCTCATGTCGAGTTCCTGCGCGGGGTGAACAACCCGATCGGGGTAAAGGTCGGCCCGTCCATGAACACCGAAGAGCTGATTCGCCTGATCGATGTGCTCAACCCCGACAACGATCCAGGCCGCCTGAACCTGATCGCGCGGATGGGAGCAAACAAGGTCGGCGACCATCTGCCGCAGCTGATTCGTGCGGTCGAACGCGAAGGCAAGAAAGTGCTCTGGAGCAGCGACCCGATGCACGGCAACACCATCAAGGCCAGCAGTGGCTACAAGAC
>NZ_JBFTLU010000336.1:0-5128 GCF_056396605.1 Pseudomonas sp. 05T35 | reverse complement strand
GTCTTAGCCTGGAGTTAACCTTATGAGCACTGGCAAAGAACAACTGGACACAGAAGACGACTTCATCTCCGTTGAGGCCGATGATGCCGAGCCTGTGGTAGAGGTAGCGAAGACCAACCTGAGCAAACGTCGCACCATCGATAATCTCCTGGAGGAGCGCCGCTTGCAAAAGCAACTGGCCGATTACGACTTTGACCTTTAACACCTGAAAGCCTCCCGAAATGGAGGCTTTTCAGCACTCCCTCAAGCGCTGGGCAATGCTCTCTGATTCAATGAGTCCGGCGCGGCGGGGACATCAGGGCAAGCCATCCGGCGACTCAAAAACCGATCAGATTCCGCTTACCTTCAGACGCTTTCCGTGCACAAAGCACTACTCGCCCCGAGAGATTCAAACCAGACCATTACGCTGCGCAAGCTCGATCAGGTCTACCAGCGAGCGAGCATTGAGCTTTAATAGCAGACGCGTTTTGTAAGTACTGACGGTTTTATTGCTGAGAAACATTCCATCGGCAATTTCCTTGTTGGTCTTGCCTCGGGCCAACTGTTGTAAAACCATCATCTCCCTTCCTGACAGCCGATCCACCATGTCTGCTTCACTCGCGTTTCCCAAACTTGAGCGAACCGAGTGCAACGCCTGATTCGGAAAGTAGCTATATCCTGACAATACAGCCTTGATTGCACTGAGCAACTCGGTGAGGTCCTGCTGTTTGCAGACATACCCGGCASCCCCTGCCTGCATGCAACGCATTGAAAAGTGACCGGGGGCCTGCGACGTCAAGACCAACACTTTCAAAGGCATGGTCGTCGAGGTCAAGCGTGCAATAACTTCCAGGCCATCCAGTTTCGGAATACCGATATCCAGTATCACGATATCCGGCATCTGTTCACGGGCAAGTTGCAAGGCATCGACACCATTGTCCGTTTCGGCAATGACTTCGTAGCCATGACGCTCCATTAGCATACGTACAGCAAGACGAATGACGGGGTGATCATCCACGATCAGCACTTTATTCATGGGCAAGTCCAATTTTCGCTGTTCGAATTTTTAGAGCCCGCACAATAGCGTAGTCGTTTCGACCTTGGGATGCTGCCCAGCCCAACCACCTACACCGAGAGACAATCCCTACAAACAACAAGGATTTTCCCTACAGGATTTCATAGAAAACAATGTCGCTTAAAGTTTATTCGAGGCTTTACCCTCCTCCGGTCATCTGTATTTTTTCTGCGGACATCAAAAAAAAAACAGCTGACGATACACACGCCATCCCGGCCATTCATGAAACATGAGTCTATTATCAAAACAACCCGTTTTCACCCACCTACATTAATCACACAAAAACAAGGCTATTGATCCGTTAAAAATAGTGATAAAACTGCAAAGCAGACCGATCCACAAAGCCTTTACAAAAAGTAATAAATCAATACCCGACAACCACTACCACTTAATATTTTCACCCACAAGGAATCCACTATAGATCACTATTTAACGAGTAATCAAAATGACAAAAACTCAAAAAAAAATATCCAACCCGATGACCATAATTGCAATATTCGCGACGCTCTCCGAAACGTCGGCAGCCGTATCGTTGCCTTTTCTTGACAACGAGGAGCGCCAGACTTACATCTGGTTTTTGATCAGCTTCCCTTTTTACCTGCTCTTTTTATTTTTCATCACACTAAACTTTAACTACAAATCACTGTATGCACCTTCTGATTTCCAAAAGAGCAAGCAGTTTGTAAAAGTCATCGACGATGCTTCTCGACCAGAAAAAAACGGAAGCACCTCCATCAACGACCCTGTTGAAGAGGACAATCACCCCAACTCAATCAAAGGACGTAAACCCGACTATCTTCTTCAGAGCGCGCCCGCTCCACCCGCCTATATAACCTTCATCGCGAACCTTTCGACTCAACACCCGGTGTCTTTACCTGCGTCGATACACGGCATGCGAATTATTGATGCACGATGGATTCGCAAAAAGAAAGATGTCGACAATTTGATGAACGCACTCTATTCAAGGAAACACCACCACCGTGAAGTGATCGTCTTTCTGACAAGCGGCGAGTCGGAACATTTGATTAACGAAAGAGCACTCAAAAAATCAGATGCAAAAGCGTTGGAGCCCAAAGAGTCTTTTTACATGAGTTATAACTTGAGCACATTGGCGGTGACCGTCGTCAGCCGGCACTGACACCGACCCAGTACAGTGGCCGGGTAAATAGTCTCTGACAGAGACAGAACAGAAAGGGGGGGGATAGACAATCCAGGAAGTTAAAAACAAAGTCCTGGTGACACGGACTCAGAAGGCAAACAGCCACACACGAATTCCTCGATCACATTGTGGCCCCGTTACAAACGGGGCCACAATCGTCGATCATGCCAACCGCATCAGAACAGCTTGCGGCCTTTGTTTGCGGCGATGCGCATACGCAAAGCGTTCAGCTTGATGAAGCCGGCTGCATCAGCCTGGTTGTAGGCGCCGCCATCTTCTTCGAAGGTAGCAATGTTGGCATCAAACAACGACTCATCGGACTTGCGACCGGTGACGATCACGTTGCCTTTGTACAGCTTCAGGCGAACCACACCGTTCACATGCGCCTGGGAAGCATCGATCATCTGTTGCAGCATCAGACGCTCAGGGCTCCACCAGTAACCGGTGTAGATCAGGCTGGCGTATTTAGGCATCAGCTCGTCTTTGAGGTGAGCCACTTCGCGGTCCAGAGTGATCGACTCGATCGCCCGGTGAGCACGCAGCATGATGGTGCCGCCAGGGGTTTCGTAGCAGCCACGGGACTTCATGCCCACGTAACGGTTCTCGACGATGTCCAGACGGCCGATACCGTGTTCGCCACCGATACGGTTCAGGGTCGCCAGCACGGTAGCCGGAGTCATTTCGACGCCGTCCAGTGCAACGATGTCGCCGTTGCGGTAAGTCAGCTCCAGATATTGCGGCTTGTCGGGAGCGTTCTCCGGGGAGACGGTCCAGCGCCACATGTCTTCTTCGTGCTCGGTCCAGGTGTCTTCCAGCACGCCGCCTTCATAGGAAATGTGCAGCAGGTTGGCGTCCATCGAGTACGGGGATTTTTTCTTGCCGTGACGTTCGATCGGGATCGCGTGCTTCGCCGCATAATCCATCAGCTTCTCGCGGGACAGCAGGTCCCACTCGCGCCAAGGGGCGATCACTTTCACGCCTGGCTTGAGTGCATAAGCGCCCAGCTCGAAACGAACCTGGTCATTGCCCTTGCCGGTCGCACCGTGGGAAATGGCATCTGCGCCGGTTTCGTTGGCGATTTCGATCAGGCGTTTGGCGATCAACGGACGAGCGATGGAAGTACCCAGCAGGTACTCGCCTTCGTAAACGGTGTTGGCGCGGAACATCGGGAAAACGAAATCACGCACGAATTCTTCGCGCAGATCGTCGATGTAGATTTCTTTTACGCCCATGGCTTGTGCCTTGGCGCGGGCCGGCTCGACCTCTTCACCCTGACCCAGGTCAGCGGTAAAGGTCACCACTTCACAGTTATAAGTATCCTGCAGCCACTTGAGGATCACCGAAGTGTCCAGGCCGCCGGAATACGCCAGAACGACCTTGTTTACGTCCGCCATGCCATCACTCCACGGGGTTCTACGGAAAGCCGAGAAGTCTACCGCCGTGAGAGGATAAATTACAGAGGCGCGACAGCTTATGATGACGAAGCGACAGATTATGTCGAGCGGGCGACTATTTCAGCCAGTTCAGGAGGTCGTTGCGGCACTGCTTGCCGAGCTGACTTGCGGCGCCGGTTTATCGGTGGGTGCAACGCGCTCAAGGTGAACGTTGACCCGGCGATTCTTCGCCCGATTGGCGGTGTTGGTGTTGGGGGCCAACGGATAACGCTCGCCGTGAAAGCGCATCGTGATTTGCGACTCCTGAATGCCATTAGCCTTGAAGAAGTCCATCACCGCCAGCGCTCTGCGCCGGGACAGATCACGGTTGGTCAGGCGATTGCCACTGTTATCGGAATGACCGTCGAGTTCGATGTGATTGACCGTCGGGTCGGCCTTCATGAAGGTCAGCATGACCTGCAGCTTGGCCTTGGCCTGCGCGTCCAGATCGATACCACCGCCCGGAAAACCAACCTCAGCCTGCTTCACCTGCTCGTAATTCATCGGCAGCAACTTGGCGACACACGCCTGATAATCGGCGTAGGCCTTGCTGAAACTGACCGGCAACAAACGGACTTCCGACACTCCGCCATCGCGCGAATAATGCCGAATCAGCGGACTGCGACCGTCCATCAAACCGCCGATAAGGCGTCCGGCCTGGAGTTGCGAGCTGTTGAACAGCACATCACCGCTGCCAACCTTGACCGACCCCAGATTGATATCGCCGCGCCCCGGCTGCCAAGGCGCAGCGGCGGCCAGCAACGTCGCCGAGCCGCCGGTGATCATCGGGTTGTAGGCCTTCAGACGAAAGGTGGCCTGCTCGCCTGCGCGCCGCACGAACTCGCCCGAACCGAAATCGGCAATCGGCTGGCTCAGGCGACATTCGAATTTGTCGCCTTCGACCGTCCACTCGATGCTCTCCAGACGCGTCTGGAAAGTGAGCGCCATGGCAGGAAGGCTGGCAAACACGCTGAGCAAGGCTAAATAACGCTGGCGCACGGGAGGCTCCACTGGCTTCTACAACAAAAAGACCGATACATATAATTACGGCATACCTTTGTGATATCGGAAGCTTGCTGCAAAACTTGATAGCGAGTGCCTGGATGAGTCTTTTCCGGTAGCATTCCCTTGAGTTTGACCCGCCTGGAATCCCCAATGTCCGACCGCCTGACCCTGCTGCGTCCCGACGACTGGCATATTCATCTTCGCGATGGTGCTGTGTTGCCCAATACTGTCGCGGATGTCGCGCGCACCTTTGGTCGCGCGATCATCATGCCTAACCTGGTACCACCGGTGCGTAACGCCGCTGAAGCCGACGCCTATCGCCAGCGTATTCTCGCTGCGCGCCCGGCCGGCAGCCGTTTCGAACCGCTGATGGTGCTTTACCTGACCGACCGGACTACACCCGATGAAATTCGCGAGGCCAAGGCCAGCGGTTTCGTTCACGCTGCCAAGCTGTATCCGGCTGGCGCGACCACCAAC
>NZ_JBFTLU010000335.1:0-5144 GCF_056396605.1 Pseudomonas sp. 05T35 | reverse complement strand
CCATAAATGATTACGTCATTCCTATATGAATCTGACTGAACTCAAGCAAAAGCCGATTACCGAACTGCTCGAATTGGCCGAACAGATGGGCATAGAAAATATGGCCCGTTCGCGCAAGCAGGATGTGATTTTCTCCTTGCTGAAAAAGCACGCGAAAAGCGGCGAGGAAATCTCCGGTGATGGCGTGCTGGAGATTCTCCAGGACGGCTTCGGCTTTCTCCGCTCTGCAGACGCCTCCTATCTCGCCGGCCCAGACGATATCTACGTCTCGCCGAGCCAGATCCGTCGCTTCAACTTGCGCACCGGTGACACCATCGTTGGCAAGATCCGTCCTCCAAAGGAAGGCGAGCGTTATTTCGCACTGCTCAAGGTTGACACGATCAACTACGATCGTCCCGAGAACGCGAAAAACAAGATTCTCTTCGAGAACCTGACCCCGCTGTTCCCGACCGTGCGCATGAAGATGGAAGCCGGTAACGGTTCCACCGAAGACCTCACCGGTCGTGTTATCGACCTGTGCGCTCCGATCGGTAAAGGCCAGCGCGGTCTGATCGTCGCTCCGCCAAAAGCGGGCAAGACGATCATGCTGCAGAACATCGCTGCCAACATCGCGCGTAACAACCCTGAAGTTCACCTGATCGTGCTGCTGATCGACGARCGYCCGGAAGAAGTMACCGAMATGCAGCGCACCGTGCGCGGCGAAGTGGTTGCCTCGACGTTCGACGAGCCGCCAACCCGCCACGTGCAGGTTGCCGAAATGGTGATCGAGAAGGCCAAGCGCCTGGTTGAACACAAGAAAGACGTGGTCATCCTGCTCGACTCCATCACTCGTCTGGCACGTGCCTACAACACCGTGATCCCGAGCTCCGGCAAGGTCCTCACCGGTGGTGTCGATGCCCACGCCCTGGAGAAGCCGAAGCGTTTCTTCGGTGCTGCACGGAACATCGAAGAAGGTGGCTCGCTGACCATCATCGCTACCGCGCTGGTTGAAACCGGCTCGAAGATGGACGAAGTGATCTACGAAGAATTCAAAGGCACCGGCAACATGGAGCTGCCTCTGGACCGCAAGATCGCTGAAAAGCGCGTCTTCCCGGCGATCAACATCAACCGCTCCGGCACCCGCCGCGAAGAGTTGCTGACTGCCGACGACGAGCTGCAGCGCATGTGGATCCTGYGCAAACTGCTGCATCCTATGGATGAGGTCTCTGCCATCGAGTTCCTGGTCGACAAGCTGAAACAGACCAAGACCAACGATGAGTTCTTCCTGTCGATGAAACGCAAGTAAATCGCGGAAGACCAAAAAAGCCGGGGAAACCCGGCTTTTTGCTATCTGACCTTTGATGAATTGCCTGGTCACTCTTCTGAACGGGTGGGTTCGAGGCTAAACTCATGCCCCCGAACGCCATGGCCAAAACGAGGCTAACGCATGCAGTATCGCGACTTGCGCGACTTTATCAGCGGCCTGGAACAGCGCGGCGAACTCAAGCGCATCCAGGTTCCGGTGTCCCCAGTGCTGGAAATGACCKAGGTCTGCGATCGCACCTTGCGGGCCAAGGGCCCGGCGCTGCTGTTCGAAAACCCGACCGGTTATGACATCCCCGTGCTTGGCAACCTGTTCGGTACGCCTGAGCGCGTTGCCCTGGGCATGGGCGCCGAAGCCGTCAGTGAACTGCGCGAGATCGGCAAACTGCTGGCTTTCCTCAAGGAGCCCGAGCCGCCAAAGGGTCTGAAAGACGCCTGGTCCAAGCTGCCGATCTTCCGCAAAATCATTGCCATGGCGCCGAAAGTCGTCAAGGACGCCATCTGCCAGGAAGTGGTCATCGAAGGCGATGACGTCGACCTGGCGATGCTGCCAGTGCAGACCTGCTGGCCCGGCGACGTCGGCCCGCTGATCACCTGGGGCCTGACAGTCACCAAAGGCCCGAACAAGGATCGCCAGAACCTCGGCATCTATCGCCAGCAAGTGATTGGCCGCAACAAAGTCATCATGCGCTGGTTGAGCCACCGTGGCGGCGCGCTGGACTATCGCGAGTGGTGCGAAAAACATCCGGGCCAGCCATTCCCGGTGTCCGTGGCCTYGGGTGCCGACCCTGCAACCATTCTCGGTGCGGTAACGCCGGTGCCGGACAGCCTGTCCGAGTACGCCTTTGCCGGCCTGTTGCGCGGTAACCGCACAGAGCTTGTGAAGTGCCGTGGCAACGACCTGCAAGTGCCGGCGACCGCCGAGATCATTCTCGAAGGCGTGATTCATCCAGGCGAAATGGCCGATGAAGGTCCGTACGGCGACCACACCGGCTATTACAACGAAGTCGACAGCTTCCCGGTGTTCACCGTCGAGCGCATCACGCACCGTATCAAGCCGATTTACCACAGCACCTACACCGGCCGTCCACCGGATGAACCGGCGATTCTCGGTGTGGCGCTGAACGAAGTGTTCGTGCCGATCCTGCAAAAGCAGTTCCCGGAGATCACCGACTTCTACTTGCCACCTGAAGGCTGCTCGTACCGCATGGCCATTGTGACCATGAAAAAGCAGTACCCCGGCCATGCCAAGCGGGTAATGCTCGGTGTCTGGTCGTTTTTGCGACAGTTCATGTACACCAAGTTCGTTATCGTCACTGACGACGATATCAACGCCCGCGACTGGAACGACGTGATCTGGGCCATCACCACGCGCATGGACCCCAAGCGCGATACGGTGATGATCGATAACACGCCGATCGATTACCTCGACTTCGCCTCGCCGATTTCCGGCCTGGGGTCGAAGATGGGACTCGATGCCACGCATAAATGGCCTGGTGAAACCACCCGCGAGTGGGGCCGGGTAATCGTCAAGGATGAGGCGGTGACACGCCGGATCGATGCCATCTGGAATCAGTTAGGAATAGATTGATGCGTGTAACCTTGCAGCCGTCCGGAGCAGTGCTTGAGATACTGCCCGGCGAGCGGATTCTCGATGGGGCGCGGCGCCTGGGCTATGAGTGCCCGCAAAGCTGCCGTAATGGCAACTGCCACGTTTGCGCGGCGTTGCTGGTCGAAGGTCGGGTCAGACAGACCGGCGATGTGCGCGATCACGGCGAGTTCTACACTTGCATAGCAGAGCCGCTGGAAGACTGCATCGTATTGTGGGATGGCGTCCTTGCGCTGGGAGAACTACCGGTGCGCAGCCTGTCGTGTCAGGTCACTGAATGCGTAGACGTTGGCGGTGATACCTGGCGGGTTCGACTACGGGCGCCGGCAGGCAAGCCGCCGCGCTATCACGCCGGGCAGTACCTGTTGCTCGAGCGCGAGAATGGCGAGAAATCAGCTTTCTCGCTGGCCTCTGCGCCGCATTCAGGACGAGACCTGGAGCTGCATGTGCTGGCGCGCGAAGCCAGCGCGCTCAGCCTGATCGAGCAGTTGCAGCGCAATCGCATGGTGCGCATCGAAATGCCCTTCGGCGATACGCATCTGGCCGAGTTGCCTGACTGTCCGCTGGTATTGATGGCGGCGGGTACCGGCATGGGGCAGATCCACAGCCTGATCGAGCATTGCCGGGCCAAGGGCTTCAAGCATCCGGTGCACCTGTACTGGGGCGTGCGGCGACCGGAAGACTTCTATCAGATCGAGCATTGGGATGAATGGCTGAAGCTGCCTAACCTGTTCCTGCACAAGGTCGTCAGCGATCTGTGCGGTTGGGAAGGGCGTTGCGGCATGCTGCACGAGGCGGTTTGCGAAGATTTCCCCGACCTGAAATCCCTGCATGTGTATGCGAGCGGTTCGCCGGCGATGGTTTACGGCACGCTGGACGCCTTGGTCAACGCCGGGATGGACGCACACCAGATGCGCGCTGACGTCTTCGCCTATGCGCCCCGTCCGCAAGCAAGCAACCCTGCCTAGAAGCGTACGCCGGTGGTGATCATCGCTGCGTTAAAGCCGAGCAGAACCAGCTCGGCGGCGACCGGGCCGTAATGCGCGCCCAGTGATGGAATGATCACGGGCGCGACACCGAAGTGGTTGAGCGGAATCTTGTCCTTGGACTCACCGCTGTAACCCTGGAGTAATCCACCGGTCAGCTTTATATACACCGGATAGTCGGCGCTCTCATAACGCTTCCCCGCATAGGCGTAATACGAACGCTGACTGAACGAGTTACGAAAAGTCACTGCACCAAACAACCAACCGGATGCTTCATTGCGTTCAAGGCCGATCAGGTCCTGATTGTTATTGTGATCGGGGTCTGATGAATAGTGTTTGGTGTAGAGGCTACCTTGCAGGTACCAGAAACCCTTGTCTTCTCGAGCCGGGCTTTCGACTGCCAGCGCCGGGGTGGCCAGCGCCAGCAACAGCAGACCGTACATTTTCAGGTTTTTCATCTTGCGACCTCTGTTGGTAATTCGGCTTGCGCCTGTGGAGGCTGCTATACGCCTGCATTCAAAGAAGGGGCGGCAGGGTATCAGACGAATACGTCAGAAAGATCTGTTAAATGACGGTTGATTCTGAACGGACACAAGGTTTATGCATATTTCATTCGGGTATTTAAGATATTTCCAAAAGAGTATTAGGCTATATATCAGGGCTCCTTCATTGGTGCAGTCCTTGATATAGAAGGGTCATACGTCCTTTAGCACTTTTCGTTTTACGTTTACTGCTATATGTTCTATGACGTTAATCTTGCTTACATCCTGTAATACTTGTGGGACTGAACACCCTTTGCCATGACCGCCATTGAATCTGCTTGTTTGAATCTGGCTTACCCTCCGCGGCTCGATCTGGGCGCGCAGCTGACTCACGAACAATTGCTCAGCTCGATGCAGGCCACCATGGCCCGGCACAAGGGCGGGCCGGTCTGGTTATTCGCTTACGGTTCATTGATCTGGCGCCCGGAATGCACAGCCGTCGAGCGGCTGCGCGGACGCGTGCATGGTTACCATCGCGGCTTGTACCTGTGGTCTCATGAACATCGCGGTACACCGGAAATGCCGGGGCTGGTGTTTGGGCTGGATCGTGGCGGTTCTTGCAGCGGCTTTGCCTATCGGCTGCCGGAAGACCAGTTGGAAGCCTCGCTGTTTGCCTTGTGGCAGCGCGAAATGCCGGTTCCGTCTTATCGCCCGCACTGGCTCAATTGCCGGCTGGAAGACGGCAGCAAGGTTCAGGCATTGGGG
>NZ_JBFTLU010000334.1:0-6063 GCF_056396605.1 Pseudomonas sp. 05T35 | reverse complement strand
AACCAGTCCCATCGGCTGCCCTGGCTGAGGACGTAGGTAACACAGATCAGGGTGGCCGAGATCAGAGAGAAGCCGAGCCAGTCAAAGGGACGCTGCCGGCCCTTGGCGGGCATGGGGTGGTCTGCGATGAGCAAAAGGCCGCTTGCCGCCAGGGCCAGCGGCACCACGCTGAAGAAAATCCAGGTCCAGGACTGGCTGTCGATCAACCACCCTTGAAGGGCCGGGGCGAGAGTCGCCGGTGCGACCACGGAGCCCATGGCAAACACGGCTTGAAGGATCGGCTGAAGGGCACGCGGCCAGGCACGAAAAATCATCGTCTGGCCCGCCACCAGCAGGGTGCCGCCAGCGAAGCCTTGAATGATGCGAAGCGCGATCAGCAGGTCCAGCCGAGCGGTGATGGCGGCGATGCAGCACGCCAGGCCCATGGCCAGGGTTGAACCGATGATCAGGTTACGCGCAGTAAAACGCTGCATCAGCCATGGGGCCATGATGAAACCGATCAGCTTTAGCGCGGTGTAGCCGACGTCCAGCCAGGCGAACTCATCAGGTGTTGCGTAGGTGTCACCGATGATATGGCCGCGCCMAATCGATAGAACGGTGCCGGCGATCGCTTCCGTCAGCGTGGCCAGCACGATGCCCACGATGAGCAAGGCGCCAGTCGTAGCCTTGGCGCTGACAAAGGTGTTCATGAGCCTTCCCCTTGCGTCACCTCCACCCGCGCGGACAAGCCAGGCACGATGCGCCCCGGCAGTGGATTGTTGGCCAGCCGGATCTTGACCGGAACCCGCTGCACGACACGGACAAAGTTTCCGGTTGCATTGTCGGGCGGCAGCAAGCTGAACGCCGCCCCACTCCCCGGTGCAAAGCTATCGACCACGCCTTCAAGTACCGTGTCAGGGTAGCCATCGTTCCGACGACGCCACCCACAGGCGCGCGGACAATGGTGTTGTCGAGATCAATCTGGGCGAGATCACGTGCCGCCTGTGCTTGCGACACGGCAGCCACGGCAGCCTCTCTCTCTGCCGCATAGACGGCAATGTGTTGCTGTTGTGCCTCAACCGTTGCCGAAGCGGCCGATACCGACGCTTCGGCTCTGGACCGCGCCGTGTCGGTTTCATCGACCAGGGCTTGGCTCACTGCGTTGCTGACGATCAGTTTGCGGCTGCGATCATGGGTCTTGGTCGCAAGATTCATATCGGCGGTGGCCGAACGTCTTTGGGCTTCGGCCTGCCGAATCAGCGCACGCTGAAGCTGGGTCTGCGCATCAACATGGATCAGGCGCGCCTTTGCAGCACTGACATTAGCCTCTGCTTGCACAAGTTTGGCGCGATAGTCCCGGTCATCGATACGGAACAGCACGTCACCCGCCTGGACAGTTTGGTTGTCTTCGACCTCTACCGCAGTGACGTAGCCGGCCACCTTGGCGGCGAGTGAGGTTACGTCACCACGAACATAAGCGTTATCGGTCAAGGTTGAGCTGCTCGAAACTGCCATGGCCCCCCAGGCAGCCACGACCACCGCGGCGCCAACGCACAGCAGTATGCCGAATATCTTGCGCTTGCTTTGCCGAGCCACTATGACGGGGATCTCGGCGCTTGCACCGGAAGCAATGGCGGTCTTGTCCTGGAGCGAGTTCATTTTTTCATTTCCCGTTCAATGCCATGCACTGCGGCAGCCCCGGGGCGGCGGTGGCCTGCCGCCCGGCTGTCGAGTATTTATGAGCGCGTTGATCGGCTCACTTTTTGATAGGTGTGACGAGCGTCTTTTCGTCGGTGTCGAGGACGAACACGGCCAATAAGCGTGCAGGTTCGGTGGCGCTGGCGTTGGCGCTGACTTCGTGTACGGAGCCCGGCTCCTCTACGAAGTTTTCGCCGGCATGGTAGATCTTCTCCGGCTGGCCTTTGACTTTGATGCGAAACGCGCCCTCAAGGACCGTTGCATAGATGAAGGCCGATTTCGGATGGGTGTGGGACGGTGATGCAGCACCCGGCCCATACTCGACGACCACACCCTTCATGCTCTTGCCAGGGATGTTGGGAATGGGACGGTCAAACACGACTGTCACCTTGCCGGCGGGTGGCTCAGTGGCCGACGCTGTGCTGATCGACAGTACTGCGAAAGCAGCGGCTAAGAGAAATCGGGTAACCATGGCAATACTCCTTCGTGGGTAGGTGTTATGACGGCGCGCCCCATTACCAGGGCAACGCCTTCCTGAGTTGTCCCTGGAGGCCTCAGCGGCCCGCTTCGGCCATTGACTGGCTGAGCCAGTCTTCGAAACGGATCGCGCCCAGGCGCGGGTTCTTGCCGGGTGTCAGCGATTGATCGTCAAGCACGGCGCCGTAGTAGCGCGCGTGTACGTCCGGTACGACCTGGCGGGTGTCCTGAGTGGCCCGCAGAAAGCGCCTGATCAGCTCGTCGAGCGGCATGGCCTCGGGCCCCGCGACTTCGACGGTGCCATTCACCGGCGCTGCAAGCACGACGTCGGTAAGTGCCGCCACCACGTCGTCGGACGCCATCGGCTGGATCAGCGCCGGCGAAACGTAAAGCTCGTCGCCGACGGTAAACGAATGGGCAATGCCGCCGACAAATTCGAAGAACTGCGTGGCACGCAAAATGGAGTAAGGAATGCCGGATGCCTTGATAAGGTTTTCCTGTGCGACCTTGGCCCGGAAATAGCCGTTCTCGGGAAGCCGTTCGCTCCCGACAATTGACAGTGCAACGTGATGCCGAACCCCGGCGGCCGCTTCGGCAGCCAGCAGGTTACGGCTCGACGTTTCGAAAAACTCGAGGACGGCCTGGTCCTCCCACGACGGAGCGTTCGCCACGTCGACGACGATGTCAGCACCATCCATCGCCTGGGCCAGGCCCTCGCGGGTGATGCTGTTTACGCCCGTGCTGGGGCTGGCTGCGAGCACGTCATGGCCGTGCTCGCGGAGGTTCTTCACAAGTTTCGATCCGATGAGGCCGGAGCCTCCGATGACGACGATCTTCATGGGCTTTCTCCACGTATCGACTGCAACCATTGCGTCGGTGTAAGGGGAGATTGCCTGCGCGCGTGAACGAAGTCCTTGTGCCTGCTGTGGCTTTCCCTCCATGAAAGCTTGGTTTTATGTCCAAAGACGCCGCAGTTCGACGTCGTCTCTGCCGCAGACGGTGCGGCGGGTTTAGCGCTGCCGTATCATCAATATCAAATACTAATCGCCAGCCGCCTGGGACACGGAGTTGAGGGCGCGTCGCCAGGGGATCCTCACTTTGCCATTCGTTTTTGAAGACTACCTGCTCGATGAGGAGCGCCGGGAACTCACCTTGCGCGGGCAAGTCGTGGCCGTCGGGCCGCAGGTTTTCGATCTATTGCTGCTGTTCGTCAACAACCCCGATCGCGTCATCAGCAAAGACGACTTGCTCAGGGCGGTATGGAACGGCCGGATCGTCTCGGAGTCGACGATCAACAGCCACATCAATGCGGTGCGCAAGGCCATTGGCGATACCGGTGAAGAACAGCGCCTGGTGCGCACCGTCGCCCGCAAGGGCTACCGCTTCGTCGGCCAGATCAAGGTCGGAGGGATCGGCGAAGCGCAACAGCCTGACCAGCCTGCCATCGACGAACACGCGCGCACAGACCCGAAGGAAATGCCCTCCTCCTCCCTCGTCCTCCCGGACAAACCCTCGATTACCGTCTTGCCCTTCCAGAATTTGAGCGGCGATCCGGAGCAGGAATATTTCGCTGACGGCATCGTGGAAGATATTATCGCTGCCCTGTCGCGTATCCGCTGGCTGTTCGTCATCGCGCGTAATTCGAGCTTCACCTACAAGGGGCGGACGGTGGACGCCAAGGGCATAAGCCAGGAGCTGGGCGTTCGCTACGTGCTGGAAGGCAGCGTGCGCAAGTGCGGAAACAAGGTACGCATCACCGGGCAGCTCATCGACGCGACGAACGGGACGCATATCTGGGCGGAGCGCTTCGAAGGCGCGCTCAACGACATCTTCGAGCTGCAGGATCAAATCACCGAAAGCGTCGTCGGTGCCATTGCGCCGCAACTCGAACGGGCAGAAATCGAACGCGCCAAACGAAAACCCACGGAAAGCCTGGACGCCTACGACTACTATCTGCGCGCAATGGCAAAACTGCACAACGGCACCCGTGAAGCCATCGACCAGGCGCTGCCGTTGTTCTACAAGGCTATCGATCTCGATCCGGAATTTGCATCGGCCTATGGCATGGCAGCCTGGTGTCACTTCTGGCGCAAGCTGAATGGCTGGATGACCAATCGGACGATAGAGATCGCTGAGGGCGTACGGCTTGCGCGTCTGGCAGTAACGCTTGGCCGGGATGATGCGGTCGCGTTGACGCGAGGTGGACATGCATTAAGCCATCTCGCCGGTGATGTTGACGGCGGCATTGCCTTGCTCGACAGAGCACGTCTGCTCAATCCCAACCTCGCACCCGCCTGGTACCTGGGCGGTATCCTGCGCGCGCTGCGCGGTGAAACGGACGCCGCCATCGAGCATCTGGCCCATGCCATTCGCTTGAGTCCGCTGGATCCGGAAATGTTCAGGATGCAGGTGGGAATGGCGCTCGCGCATTTCTTCGCCGGGCGCTTCGATCCCACGACGGAATGGGCGGAAAAGGCGCTGGGCAACCTGCCCAGTTTCCTGGCCCCGGTGGCCTTGGTGGCGGCCAGTCATGCCCTCAGCGGACGAATGGATAAAGCGGGGTTGGCGATGCAGCGTCTACGCGAACTGGACCCCTCTTTGCGCCTCTCCAACCTGAAAGACTGGCTACCAATCCAACGGTCCGAGGATTTCGCGCGCTTCGTCGATGGACTGCGGTTGGCCGGGCTGCCTGAGTGATCGTGGAACGGATCCATGTACTCACGATCAACGGGACACTACAACCGCACAATGCCTCTACGACTTGAAGCGCCCCACCAGGCCGTTCAGTTCATTCGAGAGGTGCGAAAGCCGGCCCGAGTCTTCTTGTGCAGAGCTGGCCAGGGTTTCGACCAGCCGCGCCTCGTCATAGATTTGCTGGATATGCCGATTGATCTCTTCGGCCACGCTGTGCTGCTCTTCCGCCGCCGCCG
The DNA here is from genome assembly GCF_056396605.1 of Pseudomonas sp. 05T35. Taxonomy (NCBI): domain Bacteria; kingdom Pseudomonadati; phylum Pseudomonadota; class Gammaproteobacteria; order Pseudomonadales; family Pseudomonadaceae; genus Pseudomonas; species Pseudomonas sp. 05T35. Next base: position 979 of record NZ_JBFTLU010000334.1, on the reverse strand, counting down.
ATATCTGCAGGTTCTGATCCCTGATTTCATTGACCGACAACTGGATGCCTTCAAAGCTGTCACGTGCGCTCTCGATCGAGGACACACTGGCACGCGACAGGTCCAGGCAACTTTCCATCTTCTGCGAAACTTCCTGGGTCTTGCTGCCGAGCGTGTTGAGCAACTGGTCGATTTCCCCGGTGGAGTCAGATGTGCGTTTGGCCAAGGCCCTGACCTCATCCGCGACCACGGCAAAACCCCGGCCCTGGTCACCCGCCCTGGCAGCCTCGATCGCCGCGTTCAGCGCCAGCAGATTGGTCTGCTCGGCAATGGCGCGGATGGTGCCCAGAATCTGGTTGATGCTGCGGCTGCCTTCTTCCAGCTCCACCATGGCCTGGGAAGACTCGGTCAAGCGACGACCCAGGCGGTTGACGTTCTGGGTGGTCAACTCGATCTGCTGTTTGCCTTCGGCCACACGGTGGTGTCCGTTCTCGGCGGAGTCGGCTGCCGTACTGCACGAACGGGCCACTTCGTTGGCGGTAGCGACCATTTCGTTGAATGCAGTGGACACCAACTCCACCGCTTCACGCTGACGACCGGCCGCCTGGTTCATGTTGTTGGCCACCTCGCTGTTGACGCGCGAGGCATCCTGCAGGTTGGTCGATGCTGCGCCGATACGTTGTATCAACTGGCGTATCGCGGCGAGAAACTTGTTGAACCAGCCTGCCAGCTCTGCTGTTTCGTCCTTGCCCTGCACCTCAAGATCGCGGCGCAGATCGCCCTCGCCCTCGGCAATTGATTGCAACCCCGTGCTGACCTGGCCGATAGGCTTGACGATCACCCTGGCGAACGCCGCCGCGAGCAGCGCAAAAAGCAGCACCAGCACTGCCACGATAGCCGCCGTCAGGTAGGTCATGCGAGTGGCCGCGCCCATGACTTCTCCATACTCGATCAAACCGACGTAGCGCCAACCAAGGCCGGGCGATGTCCAGATATTGGC
>NZ_JBFTLU010000333.1:0-5164 GCF_056396605.1 Pseudomonas sp. 05T35 | reverse complement strand
GATTACGGCCGCTACGCAGCCGAACGCAGCCTCGCGGGCTCGGCAGCTGCTACGGAGAGCGTACTCCTCATAAAAAATGCCCCGATCTCTCGACCGGGGCATTTCTGTTTAACGCTGCTTATATATAGACGCTTATACAGCCCTATACGTTAGTGCGACACCGCCCCACTCGCCCCCAACCCGGTCTGCGAACGGACGAATTGCGGGAAGAACAGCGCCCGCTCATTGTCAGCCGCCGCAGACTTGTCAGTGATGGAGAAGAACCAGATACCGACAAAGGCAATGGCCATCGAGAACAGCGCCGGGTACTCATACGGGAAGATCGCCTTCTCGTGCCCCATGATCTGCACCCAAATGGTTGGACCCAGCACCATCAGGCCCACCGCACTGACCAGCCCCAGCCAGCCGCCGACCATTGCACCGCGCGTGGTCAGCTTCTTCCAGTACATGGAAAGCAGAAGCACCGGGAAGTTGCAACTGGCAGCGATCGAGAACGCCAGGCCCACCATGAACGCGATGTTCTGGCTTTCGAACAGGATGCCCAGAACAATCGCCAACACGCCCAAGGCGATGGTGGTGATTTTCGAAACCCGGATCTCATCCTTCTCGTTGGCCTTGCCCTTCTTGATCACACTGGCGTACAGGTCGTGCGACACCGCCGTGGCTCCAGCCAGGGTCAGACCGGCAACCACCGCCAGAATGGTGGCGAAGGCTACTGCCGAGATGAAGCCGAGGAAGATACTGCCGCCCACCGCATTGGCCAGGTGCACCGCCGCCATGTTGTTGCCACCCACCAGCGCGCCCGTAGCGTCCTTGAAGGCTGGGTTGGTGCTGACCAGCAGGATTGCACCGAAGCCGATAATGAACGTCAGGATGTAGAAGTAACCAATGAAGCCGGTGGCATACAGCACGCTTTTGCGCGCTTCTTTAGCGTCACTCACGGTGAAGAAACGCATCAGGATATGCGGCAGGCCAGCGGTACCGAACATCAACGCCAGGCCAAGGGAGAATGCCGAGATCGGGTCTTTCACCAGACCGCCCGGGCTCATGATCGCTTCACCTTTAGGGTGAACCTTGACCGCCTCGGAGAACAGCGTATTGAAGTCGAAGTGGACGTACTTCATCACCATCAGCGCCATGAACGAGGCGCCGGACAACAACAGCACGGCCTTGATGATCTGCACCCAGGTGGTCGCCAGCATGCCGCCGAACAACACATAAAGGCACATCAGGATCCCCACCAGAATCACCGCGACATAGTAGTCGAGCCCGAACAGCAACTGGATCAGCTTGCCGGCACCGACCATTTGCGCGATCAGGTAGAACGYCACCACCACCAGCGAACCACAGGCTGACAAGGTGCGAATCTGGGTTTGCCCCAGGCGGTAGGACGCCACATCGGCAAACGTGTACTTACCCAGGTTACGCAAGCGCTCGGCGATCAGGAACAGAATGATCGGCCAGCCCACCAGGAAGCCGATCGAGTAGATCAGGCCATCGTAGCCAGACGCGAATACCAGCGCGGAAATCCCCAGGAAGGACGCCGCCGACATGTAGTCACCGGCAATCGCCAGGCCGTTCTGCAAACCGGTGATCCGGCCGCCCGCCGCGTAGTAGTCGGCTGCCGACTTGGTGCGCCGGGAAGCCCAGTAGGTGATGCACAGCGTTGCGCCGACGAACACCACGAACATCAGGATCGCCGACACGTTGAGCGGTTGTTTGTGCACTTCGCCGGTAAGCGCCTCGGCCGCCCAAACGGCCGGTGCGAAGGCGGTAATGCCTAAAGCTGCCAATAGACGCCGGATCATTGCTGAGCCTCCTTGAGAATCGCATTGTTCAGGTCGTCGAATTCGCCATTGGCGCGTCGTACGTAGATGGCCGTCAGGACGAAGGCCGAAACAATCAGCCCTACACCAATCGGTATGCCCCAGGTAATCGATGACTCAGGGCTGATTTTCGCCCCCAGTACATGCGGCCCATAAGCAATCAATAAGATGAAGCCCGAGTAAAGCCCAAGCATGATCGCCGAGAGAATCCAGGCGAACCGCTCTCGTTTACGAACCAGCTCCTTGAAGCGCGGGCTGTTTTGAATCGAGAGGTAAATGCTGTCGTTCATTGTTTTTATCCTCGCAGCACAGATTTTAGTTGGAACGTATCCACTCTATGCGGCTGCGGAACTGGTTCCAGACGACCTTAGTATTAGAACGACATGACCATTTCGCCAATTTTCAGCATATAAATAAATGTGGGAGCGAGCCTGCTCGCGATGGCGCCGTATCAGTCAACCTATCTGTCAACTGTTACACCGCCATCGCGAGCAAGCTCGCTCCCACAGGGATGAAGCGTTATCCGGGTTTATTTAGTCCATTCGGCGACGCGCGCAGGGTGTTTGGCTACCCAGTCCTTCGCTGCCACTTCAGGTTTGGCACCATCCTGGATAGCCAGCATGACTTCGCCGATTTCGTCTTTCGACGCCCACTGGAAGTTCTTCAGGAACTTCGCAACTTCCGGCGCTTTGGTTGCCAGTTCCTTGCTACCGATGCTGTTTACGGTTTCAGCTGCGCCATAAACGCCTTTTGGGTCTTCCAGGAAGCGCAGTTTCCACTTGGCGAACATCCAGTGCGGTACCCAACCGGTGACTGCGATGGATTCGTTTTTCTTCTCGGCACGGGTCAGCTCGGCAATCATGCCGGCACCGGAACTGGCCTTGAGGGTGTAGTTGCTCAGGCCGTAATCCTTGATCRCCTGATCAGTCTTGAGCATCACGCCTGAACCGGCGTCAATGCCGACGATACGACCTTTGAAGCTATCGTCGGTTTTAAGATCCTCGATGGTCTTGGCCTTGACGTACTCCGGCACGATCAGACCGATTTTCGCATCCTTGAAGTTCGGGCCGTAATCGACGACCTGATCCTTGTTCTTCGCCCAGTATTCGCCATGGGTCACTGGCAGCCAGGCTGACAGCATTGCATCGAGTTTGCCGGTGGCCACACCCTGCCACATGATCCCGGTGGCCACGGCTTGCAGTTTCACGTCATAGCCGAGCTTTTGCTTGATCACTTCCGCAGCCACGTTGGTTGTGGCGACGCTGTCCGACCAGCCATCGACATAACCGATCGTCACTGCCTTGCCTTCGGCGCTGGCCACAGTAGAACTGATCGCCAGCACCAAAGCCGCACCTGCGCCCAAGAGTCGTCGCATCTTCATCGTTACTTCCCCGAAAGTGCTGCGCCCGACGGATGCCGAGCAGCGTCAATGTATTGTTATGGTGCCCAGCGCCCCCATCACGCCTCACCGCAAACCCGTTCGAACATCAGCGGAGTACTGACGAGTCGATAATCAACCTCGCGCCTGCGGCGACCTGCTCTGCCTGCGACCTCAAGGCATCGAGAAACGACATCAGAACGCCAGTAATCGCACCCTGCAAAAATGCCCCTGCGAATCCCGCCTGAACTTTGCATGTCAAAACCATGCAGGTCACCAAGCACGGGACAAATGCAGGTAAGATGCGCGGCTTTGTTCCCAGACGGCCTGACCATGCCCGCCACCTCGCGCTTCCCCTTCTTCGCTTATCTATTCGCCTGCCTGCTTGGCCTGTTTGCCCTCGGTGGTTACTGGTACGGGCTCGGTCAACCGGTGGTGCTGCCGGACGTGGCCAGCGCCACGCACAAATTGCAGTGCGCCTCGTACACACCGTTCGACAAGGACCAATCGCCATTCGATCAGCCGTTCAAACTGCGCCCTGAACGCATGGACGCCGACCTCGCGCTGCTGGCAACCCGCTTCGAGTGCATTCGCACCTATTCGATGACCGGTCTCGAAGCGCTGCCGGACCTGGCGCGCAAACATGGCCTGAAACTGATGATCGGCGCCTGGGTCAACAGCAACCCGGTGGACACTGCCAAGGAAATCGAACTGCTGATCGCCGAGGCCAACGCCAACCCGGACGTGGTCAGTTCAGTGATCGTAGGCAACGAAACCCTGCTGCGCAAGGAAGTCACCGGCGCGCAATTGGCCAAGCTGATCAACCACGTCAAGAGCCACGTCAAACAGCCGGTGACCTACGCCGACGTCTGGGAGTTCTGGCTCAAGCATCCTGAAGTCGCCCCGGCGGTGGACTTCCTGACCATCCACTTGCTGCCGTACTGGGAAGATGAGCCGTCCAACATCGACGCAGCCCTCCAGCACGTCGCCGAGGTTCGGCAGATCTTCGGCAGTCGCTTCGCGCCCAAGGACGTGCTGATCGGCGAAACCGGCTGGCCGAGTGAAGGCCGTCAACGGGAAACCGCTGTACCGAGCCGAGTCAATGAAGCCAAGTTCATTCGTGGTTTTGTGGCGATGGCCGAGCAACAAGGCTGGCACTACAACCTGATCGAAGCCTTTGACCAACCGTGGAAACGCGCCAGCGAAGGTGCGGTCGGTGGTTATTGGGGGCTGTTCGATGCAAACCGCCAGGACAAGGGCGTGCTGGCAGGCCCCGTCACCAACCTGCCGTTCTGGTCGCAATGGCTGGCAGTCGGCAGCCTGATCTTCCTCGGTACGCTGATGCTGGGCGGCCGTGTACGCAGCACTCGCGCAGCGTTGATGCTGCCACTGCTCGGTGCAGTCGCTGCGTGCTCCATTGGCACCTGGGGTGAACTGGCGCGCGTCACCAGCCGCTTTGCCGATGAGTGGATCTGGGCTGCGTTGCTGACCGGCCTGAACTTCCTGGTGCTGGCCCATGCGGCGTTGTTCCTCAGCGCCAGAACCGGTTGGCGTGAACGCGCTTTCAATGCACTGGAACGTCGCGCTGGCTGGCTGCTCGCTGCCGCCGGATTCGCATGTGCTGTGATGATGCTGGGGCTGGTGTTCGAACCGCGCTATCGCAGCTTCCCAAGCGCCGCCCTGCTGCTGCCAGCGCTGGTCTATCTGATTCGTCCGGTCAATGCACCACGCCGGGAAATCGCGCTGCTGACCTTCATCATCGGCGCCAGCATTGCCCCGCAGCTGTACCGTGAAGGCCTGTTCAACCAGCAAGCCTGGGGCTGGGCGCTGGTTTGTCTGCTGATGGTTGCCGCGCTGTGGCGCAGCTTGCGGGTTCGCAACATTTAATTTGTATAGAGCACCTATCGGTGCTATCGCGAGCAGGCTCGCTCCCACAGGTTTTGTGCAATCCATGTGGGAG
>NZ_JBFTLU010000332.1:0-5166 GCF_056396605.1 Pseudomonas sp. 05T35 | reverse complement strand
GTAAATGTAGATGCCGTAGTCCACGCCAATCCCCACCCCGAGCGCCACCACCGGCAAGGTCGCGACTTTAACGCCGATGCCCATGAACGCCATCAGCGCGTTGCCCAGCACCGAGGTCAGCACCAGCGGCAACACGATGCACAAGGTCGCCGCCCAGGAACGGAAGGTGATCATGCACATGGTGGCCACGCAGATGTACACCAGCACCAGGATGGTCAGTTCCGATTCCTTGATCACCTCATTGGTGGCCGCTTCGATCCCGGCGTTCCCGGCAGCCAGGATGAACTCCAGGCCTTCCTTGTTGTTCTCCTTGGCGAAGTCCTGCACCGCATGCACCGCGCGGTCGAGGGTCTCGGCCTTGTGGTCGTTGAGGAACACCAGCACCGGTGCCAGCGAGCAGCTGTTGTTGTACAGGCCATCGGCGCGGGCGATGGAGTTGTTCAGCACGTCCGGGTTACGCGACAGGGTTTCCCACTTCAGGTTGCCCTCGTTCATGCCCTTGATCATCTGCTTGGAGACAGTCACCAGGGAAATCGCCGACTGCACGCCCTCGGTGTTCTGCATCTTCCACATCAGTTCATCGATTGGCGCCATGGCTTCGTAACGCGAGCAGCCTTCCGCCTTGGTCTTGACCATCACTACCAGCACATCGGAGCTGGTGGAGTAGTTCTTGATGATGAAATTGTTGTCCTGGTTATAGCGCGAGTCCGGACGCAGCTCCGGCGCACCTTGGTCGAGGTCACCGATTTTCAGGTTCTGGCTGTACCAGAGGCCGCCACCAAAGGCGATCAGCGCCAGGAGGATCGAAACCGGAGCGACTTTCGAGCTGGCAAAATTCGACAGCAAACGCCAGAACGAATGCTCGCGGACTGCATCTTTCTTGCTGCGCTCGACGGCGCGTTTGCTGATGCCGACGTAGGAAATCGCTACCGGCAGCAGAATCAGGTTGGTGAACACGATCACCGCCACGCCGATGGACGCGCCGATGGCCAGTTCACGAATCACCCCGATATCGATGATCAGCAAGGTAATGAAGCCCACCGCATCCGCGAGGATCGCAATCATCCCCGGTAGAAACAGCTGACGGAACGTGCGCCGGGCAGCAGTCAAGGCGTTGTCCGCATCGCTGGACTGCAAGGCAATCCCGTTGATCTTCTGCACCCCGTGGGAAATACCAATGGCGAAGATCAGGAACGGCACCAGCATCGAATACGGGTCCAGACCAAAGCCGAAGGCGTGCATTAACCCGAGCTGCCAGACCACCGCCACCAGGGTGGTGCTCAACACCGCCACGGTGCTGCGCAGGCAGCTGGTGAACCAAAGGAGCAGGATCAGGGTGATGACGAACGCCACGCCGAAGAACATGACCACCATGATCAGGCCGTCAATCAGGTCGCCGACCTTCTTGGCAAAACCGACGATGTGAATCTGTACGTTGGGGTTCTGTTTTTCGAACTTGTTGCGGATCTTGTCTTCAAGTTCGTGGGAGAACTTCTGGTAGTCCAGTGCCAGCAGCTTGCCCTGGTCCTGCGGGTCCGGGTAGGACTCCAGCAGCGGAATATCGACGATGCTCGACTTGAAATCGTTGGCCACCAACCGACCGACCTGACCGGATTTGAGCACGTTGTTGCGCAGCAGATCGAGGCTGTCGGCCGAGCCGTTGTAGCTCTGCGGGATGACTTCACCGCCGGCAAAACCCTCCTCGGTCACTTCGGTCCAGCGCACGCTCGGACTCCACAGCGACTTGAGGCCGGAGCGGTCAACACCGGAGATGTAGAACACTTCATCGTTGATCTGGCGCAGGGTCTCCATGTATTCCCTGGAGAAGATGTCGCCATCGGTGGCTTCCACGGAAATACGCACGGTATTGCCGAGGTTGGCCAGGTCATTGCGGTGCTCGAGCATCTTCTCGATGAAAGGATGCTTGAGCGGGATCATTTTTTCGAAGCTGGTGGACGGCCGGATCAGTGTTGCCTGCCAGAACAGGAACATGCTGACCAGCAGGCAGATGACGATCACTGCCGGGCGGTTGTTGAAAATCAGGCGCTCGAGAAACGTCGCCTTGTCCTGATGATGACTGCTCATGGATGTCATAGCTCCGCCTTCTTATTATTTGCCCAGCTCGGCACCGATTGGCGAAGTAGCGCGAACGCCGCCCTGTCCTACCAGAATCAAGTTTCCATTGCCTGCCGCAGTGACCGCCGAAACGGAAATGCGGTCGGGTCGGTTGAATACGCTGAACGTTACGCCGTCGTCACTGCTGCGCACCACGCTGCCGCCGTTGCCGACGATCACGATGCTGCCGTCGTCAAGCAAGGTCGCACCGGACAGACCGAACTCCAGCGCGCCGCGCGCAGCCTTGAGCTCGACCTGCTCCCAGGTAGTGCCAAAATCAGTGGAGCGGAACAGATTGCCGCGCAGACCGTAGGCCAGCAACGTCGCCGGTTTGGCGGTGCCAATCACCCCGAACAGCGACCCCTGGTACGGACCTTGAAGGCGTTCCCAGGTTTGCCCCCAGTCAGGGGAACGGAACATGCTGCCCTGCTCGCCCACAATGAACAGCCCGGAATCCTTTACCGCTGCGATCGCGTTGAGGTGGTATTGATCCGGGTTATCGAGGCGATCGCCGACATCTGCCCAGTTCTTTCCACCGTCAGTGGTTTCCAGCAGAGCGCCGTAAGCACCCACGGCAAAACCGCTGCTGACATCCTTGAACCAGACAGCCAGCAGCGGCGCTTCGCGCTTCAAGTCTTCGAATTGTTTGATCCAGGTAACGCCGCCGTCTTCACTGGCGAGAATTTGCGCGTCATGACCGACAGCCCAGCCATGCCTGTCATCGACGAAATAGACCGCGGTCAGCAGCTGCCGACTGGGCACTTTGGCCTGGGTCCAGGTCTGGCCCTGGTCATCGGAATACAGAATATGGCCGCGATCGCCGACGGCCACCAATCGCTTGCCTGCATGCGCAACATCAAGCATCAGGCCCTTGGCGGACTTCGCGGATTCAATCGAATAGACCGTATCGGACACCGGTGCATCTGCGGCCACTACAGGTGCCGACAGCACAGCAGAACCCAACAGCGAGAGCGCTGTAGCCAGCAACGCGAATCTGCGTAACGCCGGCGGGCGGCAAAAACCCACACCCATGACAGGCTCACTCATAGACCTTTCCCCCATTATTATTGTTAGGTCGTTCAACCTTTCAGGGCGCCGCAGGGCTGCTCGTCGCGATTGACGGTTTTTGGAGCATAGTCCTGAAACGCGCAATCTAGAGCCCCTTCGGAAGCTGACCTATCCTATCCAGCTTTCGAAAGGTCTGACAATCAACGCCACGTTATCTTTTGTTAACTGGGGGGGAATAACGGACGGTCGCTGAATGACCAGGCATTCGCAGCGATGATCTGAAACCAGCGATTGAGCGGGATTTTCCGACACAAAGGTTTGAGCTTTGGCTTTGGCTTTGGCTTTGGCTTTGATCTTGATCCGGCTTTTGATCCACCCGCCCCTTCGGAAGGCCGAGCGCAGGTGTTCATCAGGGGGTTGGCGCGCAGCGCCGTACGGCGCAGCCGGACACATCGAGAGGAGGTCGTCGCGAAGCAGACCGTAGGCGATGCCCCCTGATGGACACCGGAGYGAGGGAACGCCGAGCCTAGGCGAGGKGCCGTACGCTTGGGGCGAGCGTTTTTTTGCTTACTTTTTTTAGGCGCTTGTAAAAAAAGTGAGTCGCCGTCAGGCGAAACCCTAAGTAGCCGTTACCGCAGGAATGGATATGTACACCTGCAAGAGGTTGGCCGGCTGTCAGGCCGTCATCGCGAGCAGGCTCGCTCCCACAATGGATTGAGTGCATCTGCGGGAGATTGGTTGGCTGTAAGGCTGCCTTCGCGAGCAGGCTCGCTCCCACAGTTTGGATTGGGGTACATCTGCGGGAGATTGGTTGGCTGTAAGGCTGCCTTCGCGAGCAGGCTCGCTCCCACAGGGTTCGGGTGAACACCTGTGGGAGCGGAGATGAGGTCACGCGAGGCTTTTGCTRACCACTTCAAACACATCGCTGGACAGCTGACCCGAGCCGCGAATGCGCTCCAGTTCCGCCTTCATCAACGCCTGGCGAGCGCTGTCGTATTTACGCCAGCGCGTCAGCGGCGCCAATTGGCGGGAAGCGATCTGCGGGTTGAAGCCGTTCAGCTCGATCACCAGATCCGCAAGGAAGCGATACCCCGAACCATCGGCCGCATGGAAATTGATCAGGTTCTGCCCGGCAAACGCACCGACCAGCGCCCGCACCTTGTTCGGGTTCTTGATGTTGAACGCCGGGTGCTTCATCAACTGCCGAACCCGCTGCAAGCCACCCGGCAACGTGCTGCCGGCCTGCACGCTGAACCATTGGTCCATGACCAACGGGTTGTCCTTGAAGTGCTCGGCAAAACTGGCCAGTGCCTTGGCCTTCTCGGCTTCGAACGGTGAGTTCACCAGCACCGCCAACGAGGTCAGGCGCTCAGTCATGTTGTCGCAGGCATCAAACTGTTCAAGGGCCGCTGCCAGCACTTCTGGCTTGCCACTGAGCATCAGGTAGGACAACGCAATATTTTGCAGGCCGCGACGGGCAAAGTGCTCGGCTTCGGCAACGTAAGCGGTTTGCTTCGACAGCTCACGATTGGTCTGATAACGCAGCCACAGCGCGTCGAACAGGTTGTCCGACAGTTGCTTGCGAGCGAACTCACGGGCCGCGTGAATCGCGTCGACGTCCGCCACTTCGCTGATTTCGGTCAGGTAAGCCTCGCTTGGCAGCGAGAGCATTTCGGCGACCATGGCCTGATCCAGGGATTCATCCGCCAGCACCGAGCGCAACGCGCTGATCAGTCGCTGATCGAGCACCAATGCCTGACCCGCTTGATGCTGAGTGATCAGTTCCTGCAACACCTGCACCGACAACTGCTGGCCGGCTTCCCAACGGTTGAAGCCGTCGCTGTCGTGTTGCATCAGGAACATCAGCTGATCGCGGTTGTACGGGAAGCTCAGTTTCACCGGCGCCGAGAAACCGCGCAGCAACGAGGGCAACGGTTGTTCAGCAATATCGACGAAAGTGAAGGTCTGCTCAGCCTCGGTCACCGACAGCACGCGGGATGTCCCGTCAGCGGCCGCTTCGCCCGCCAGACGCAGTGCGATCGC
>NZ_JBFTLU010000331.1:0-5178 GCF_056396605.1 Pseudomonas sp. 05T35 | reverse complement strand
GCCTTGTGGGCTGCCACTCTGGTTATAGCCAAGACGCGGGTTGAAGCCCGCGCCTTAGCCTCTACGGGTACAGCAGTTCTACGGGTACAACAGCTGAATCACACGCCGCTTTGCAGCAGCATGTTACGTATGTGACCGATGGCCTTAGTCGGGTTCAGGCCTTTCGGACATACGTTGACGCAGTTCATGATCCCGCGGCAGCGGAATACGCTGAACGGGTCATCCAGCGAAGCCAGACGCTCGGAAGTCTTGGTATCACGGCTGTCTGCCAGGAAGCGATAAGCTTGCAGCAGAGCAGCTGGACCCAGGAACTTGTCCGGGTTCCACCAGAAGGACGGGCAAGAGGTCGAGCAGCAAGCGCACAGGATGCACTCGTACAGACCGTCGAGCTTTTCACGCTCTTCAGGAGTCTGCAGACGCTCGATGGCCGGAGCCGGCGTGTCGTTCTGCAGGAAAGGCTTAACCTTTTCGTATTGCTTGTAGAAGATGCTCATATCGACGACCAGGTCACGGATAACCGGCAAACCTGGCAGAGGACGAACGATCAACTTGTTACCTTTGACGACGGCAGACAGCGGCGTGACGCAGGCCAGACCGTTTTTGCCGTTGATGTTCATGCCGTCGGAACCGCAAACACCTTCACGGCAAGAGCGACGATAGGAGAAACCTTCGTCCTGCTCTTTGATCAGGGCCAGCACGTCCAGCACCATCAGGTCTTTACCACCGGTGTCGACCTGGAATTCCTGCATGAACGGCGCGGCGTCCTGATCAGGGTTGTAGCGATAAACACTGACTTGCAACATGGCGGCCACCCTTAATAAGTCCGAATCTTAGGTTCAAAAGTCGGAACAGTCTTCGGCGAGAAGTTCACGGCACGCTTGGTAACGCGCTTTTCACCCGGGAAGTACAGGGTGTGGCACAGCCAGTTTTCGTCGTCGCGATCTTCGTAGTCTTCACGGGCGTGAGCGCCGCGGGACTCTTTGCGGATTTCTGCTGCGATGGCAGTAGCTTCGGCCACTTCCAGCAGGTTTTGCAGTTCCAGCGCTTCGATACGAGCAGTGTTGAACGCCTGGCTCTTATCGTTGATCTTGACGTTGGCGATACGGCCACGCAGATCAGCCAGCTGAGCAATACCCTTCTGCATGTATTCGCCGGTACGGAATACACCGAAGTAGTTCTGCATGCAGCTTTGCAGCTCTTTACGCAGGGTAGCGACGTCTTCGCCTTCGGTACGCGAGTTCAGGCCATCGAGACGCGCCAGGGCTGCGTCGATGTCGGACTGGCGAGGGCGAGCGTAGTCGACGCCTTCTTTCAGGGTCTGCTCCAGGAACAGGCCGGCGGCACGGCCGAATACCACCAGGTCGAGCAGCGAGTTGCCGCCCAGACGGTTGGCACCGTGAACCGATACGCACGCCACTTCGCCTACCGCGAACAGGCCAGGAATGATCTGGTCCTTGCCGTCGGCGTCCTGAGTGATTGCCTGGCCATGAATGTTGGTGGCAACGCCGCCCATCATATAGTGGCAGGTTGGAACAACCGGGATCGGCGCTACGGCTGGATCGACGTGAGCGAAGGTCTTGGACAGTTCCATGATGCCTGGCAGACGGCTGTGCAGAACTTCTTCACCGAGGTGATCGAGTTTCAGCATCACGTGGTCGCCATCCGGACCGCAACCGTTGCCGGCGATGATTTCTTTAACCATCGAGCGAGCAACCACGTCACGACCAGCAAGGTCTTTGGCGTTCGGAGCATAACGCTCCATGAAACGCTCGCCGTGCTTGTTGATCAGGTAACCGCCTTCACCGCGGCAACCTTCGGTAACCAGTACACCGGCGCCGGCGATGCCGGTCGGGTGGAACTGCCACATTTCGATGTCTTGTACCGGCACGCCAGCACGCAGAGCCATGCCGACGCCGTCACCGGTGTTGATCAGGGCGTTGGTGGTGGACGAGTAGATACGACCTGCACCGCCAGTCGCCAGAACGGTGGCATTAGCGCGGACGTAGGAGGTTTCGCCGGTCTCGATGCAGATGACGATCATGCCGACAAAGGCACCGTCTTCGTTCTTCACCAGGTCGACGCCGTAGTATTCGTTGAGGAATACAGTGCCGGCCTTCAGGTTGGCCTGGTACAGGGTGTGCAGCAGAGCGTGACCGGTACGGTCGGCAGCGGCGCACGTACGGGCAGCCTGGCCACCTTTACCGAAGTCTTTCGACTGACCGCCGAACGGACGCTGATAGATGCGACCCTGTTCGGTACGGGAGAACGGCAAGCCCATGTGCTCGAGCTCGAAGACCGCTTCCGGGCCTACGGAACACATGTATTCGATAGCGTCCTGGTCACCGATGTAGTCGGAACCCTTGACGGTATCGTACATGTGCCAGCGCCAGTCATCGTTCGGATCCGCGGACGCGATGGCGCAGGTGATGCCACCCTGCGCGGATACGGTGTGCGAACGAGTCGGGAAAACCTTGGTAACTACGGCAGTCTTGTGACCACCTTGTGCCAGCTGCAGCGCAGCGCGCATGCCGGCACCGCCGCCGCCAATGATGATGGCGTCGAACGAAAGCGTATTTACTGAGTTAGACATGAATCAGATACCCCAGAGAATCTGCACACCCCAGACGAAGTAAGCGAACATCGCAACGCCGCATACTGCCTGGAAAAGGAAACGTACTGCAGTCGCGGACTTGCCCAGCGCCATTGGCGTCAGATAGTCGGTCGCGATGGTCCACATGCCGACCCAGGCGTGAGCGCCAAGGGCAACCAGGGCCAGTAGACTGAAGATGCGCATCCAGTTGTTTGCGAACAGCAAGTGCCATTGGGCGTAGCCAAGGCCAGGGTGCGCAACAAGGTATCCGATCAGGAAAATGAAATAAGCCGCGAGAACGACCGCAGACACRCGCTGCGCCATCCAGTCATAGAGGCCCGAACGCGATAGGTTCGTAACGCTGGTTACCATATCCAAACTCCCGCCAGAACGATCAACACCACGGAAACGGCGATGATAATTTTCGAGCCCAGCTTGCCGCCTTCCAGCGTCTCACCGATGCCCATGTCCATGATCAGATGGCGTACACCGGCCACCATGTGATACAGCAAGGCGGACAGAAGACCCCATGCTACGAACTTGGCCAGCGGACTGGTCAAGCATGCCTTCACCTCGGCAAAACCTTCCTCGGAACCCAGGGATTTGCTCAATGCATACAGCATGATGCCAAGGCCCAGGAAGAGGATGATGCCGGAAACACGGTGAAGAAACGACGTAACGCCGGTGATGGGGAGTTTGATGGTCCTTAGGTCTAGGTTTACAGGTCGTTGGCTTTTCACGGCTTTTTTTTCACACTGAAGAGCCCCTAACAATCAGGGCAAAGTTGTTGGGGAGTGCACTGGTCAGGTAACCACCACCCAGGGATGCGACCCCCAATAAAGCAGGCCCAAAAGCCCCTGGCGGTCGGTGGCCGAGTATAGACAGTTAGGCTACTAATGACAACGCGTTCACCTTCCCCTAATAGCTCATTGCGCAAGCGGGATAAAAGGCGTAAACGGCAGGTATTTTCGAGGAAAAAGTCCGGTTAAAGCCTTCTGGAGCAAGACTTTAGGCAAATTGACATTCGAATTTATCTCACTATAGTGGTGCGGGCCCTGCGTGGGGGGTCTGTCTGATGATTTCAAGCATAAATAGGAGGCCACATGGCTGACAAAAAAGCGCAGTTGATCATCGAGGGCGCAGCCCCCGTCGAGCTGCCCATTTTAACCGGCACCGTTGGTCCCGATGTAATCGACGTTCGGGGCCTGACGGCCACGGGCCGTTTCACTTTTGACCCAGGTTTCATGTCGACCGCCTCTTGCGAGTCGAAAATTACCTATATCGACGGCGACAACGGCATTTTGTTGCACCGCGGCTACCCGATCGAGCAACTCGCCGAGAAGTCGGACTATCTGGAAACCTGCTACCTGCTGCTCAACGGCGAATTGCCGACCGCAGAACAGAAGGCCCAGTTCGTCAGCACCGTCAAGAACCACACCATGGTTCATGAGCAACTGAAGACCTTCTTCAACGGCTTCCGCCGCGACGCCCACCCAATGGCCGTCATGTGCGGTGTAGTCGGCGCCCTTTCGGCGTTCTACCACGACTCCCTGGACATCAATAACCCGCAGCATCGCGAAATCTCCGCGATCCGCCTGGTTGCCAAGATGCCAACCCTGGCAGCGATGGTTTACAAGTACTCCATGGGTCAACCCATGATGTACCCGCGCAACGACCTGTCGTACGCGGAAAACTTCCTGCACATGATGTTCAACACCCMGTGCGAGATCAAACCGATCAGCCCGGTACTCGCCAAGGCCATGGACCGGATCTTCATCCTCCACGCCGACCACGAGCAGAACGCATCGACCTCCACCGTACGCCTGGCAGGCTCGTCGGGTGCCAACCCGTTCGCCTGTATCGCTGCCGGTATCGCTGCACTCTGGGGCCCGGCTCACGGCGGCGCCAACGAAGCAGTGCTGACCATGCTCGACGAAATTGGCGATGTCTCGAACATCGACAAGTTCATCGCCAAGGCCAAGGACAAGAACGATCCGTTCAAACTGATGGGCTTCGGTCACCGGGTTTACAAAAACCGCGACCCACGCGCCACCGTCATGAAAAAGACCTGCGACGAAGTGCTCAAGGAATTGGGTATCCAGAACGATCCGCAACTCGAACTGGCCATGCGCCTGGAAGAGATCGCCCTGACCGACCCGTACTTCATCGAACGCTCGCTATACCCGAACGTCGACTTCTACTCGGGGATCATCCTCAAGGCGATCGGCATTCCAACCAGCATGTTCACCGTGATCTTCGCCCTGGCGCGGACCGTCGGCTGGATCTCCCACTGGAAAGAAATGCTCTCCAGCCCGTACAAGATTGGCCGCCCGCGCCAGCTGTACACCGGCTACGAGTCGCGTGACATCCCCCGGCTTGAAGACCGCAAGTAAGACCTGTCTTGCGATAACGTCTTAGCTGCACCGGAAACGGCCTCTGCCTCTGATACAAGAGCAGAGGCCGTTTTTGTTTACCCCGCCGCCCCCCCCCCCCTGTAGCAGCTGCCGAGCCCGCGAGGCTGCGTTCGACTGCGTAGCAGTCGCAAATCAGGCGCATCGTTTCTTCAGGGGCATCGTGCATGTAGGGAT
>NZ_JBFTLU010000330.1:0-5199 GCF_056396605.1 Pseudomonas sp. 05T35 | reverse complement strand
GTTCAGGGCTGCGGTATTGGCTGTGGCGAAGACAGGACGCGGGCTTCAGGATAGGTGTCTAGCTAACTAAATTCTCCGCACACGCAACTTCAGGTTACAAGTTGGTGATAATCTCGATTTTTCCTCGCTCAGAACTACCCGCCGATGCCGACCCAAGCCCCGCTGTTGTTGCGCCATCACCGCCCATTCATTGCCTTCTGGCTGGCTCGGGTGTTCACCGCCAGCGGTTTCCAGATGCTTACCGTGGCCATCGGCTGGAATCTCTACCAACTCACTGGCAACGTGCTGGACCTGGGTCTGGTCGGGCTTGTGGAGTTCGCGCCACGGGTGTTGTTCATGCTCCACACCGGGCATGTGGCAGACCGCTATGACCGGCGCAAGGTCGCGGCCATCTGCCAGTCCGTACAGGCGATGATCGCCCTCGCCCTGGCGATTGGCAGCGCCACTGACCACGTCACTCGCGAGATGATCTTCATCCTCGCGTTCCTGCTCGGCGCCGCCCGTTCATTCGAAATGCCGACCACCCAGGCGTTATTACCGACGATTGTCCCCAGTGCGCTGTTTCCGCGCGCGGTGGCCGCGTCCCAGTCGGCTCAACAGTCAGCCACCATCGTCGCGCCAGCGCTGGGCGGATTGTTGTATGCCTTCGGCAGCGTCTGGGTGTATGGCCCGACGGTGATTCTGTACCTCATCGCCTGCAGCCTGATGCTCAACCTTCCCGCACGGCAAACCCCGCTGAACAAGGGCAAGGCGACCCTGGATTCGTTACTCGCGGGGATTCGTTTCATTCGCAGCCGCCCGGACATTCTCGGGGCGATCTCACTGGATTTGTTCGCGGTATTGCTCGGAGGCGCCACGGCGCTGCTGCCGGTGTTTGCCAAGGACATCCTGCTGACCGGTCCCTGGGGATTGGGCCTGCTGCGCTCGGCGCCAGCGGTCGGGGCCTTGCTGATGTCGTTATGGCTGGCGCGGTTTGCCGTGGAACGCAACGTCGGACGGGTCATGTTCACGGCTGTCGGGGTGTTTGGCGTCGCGACCATCGCCTTCGGCCTGTCGACCTCGTTCTGGTTCTCGCTGGCGGTGCTTGTGGTGCTCGGCGCCGCTGACATGATCAGCATGGTGATCCGCGCGTCCTTCGTGCAACTGGAAACCCCGGACGAAATGCGCGGCCGGGTCAGCGCGGTGAACGGTTTGTTCATCGGTGCCTCGAACCAGTTGGGCGAATTCGAATCCGGACTCACCGCTCACTGGTTCGGCACCGTACCGGCGGTGGTGATGGGCGGAATCGGCACGCTGCTGGTCACCGGGACATGGATCAAACTGTTCCCGACCCTGGCCCAACGCGACCGCATGCATGTGCCGGTGGAGGAGGCGAAAGTCTCAGCGGTGTCTGCTACGCCAGCAACTCCCCCGCCACAGCAGCCCTGACGGCTTTGCCACACAGTCGTTCAACCAGCACCAAGGCAAACGCCAGGGCAGCACTCGAACCTTGAGCGGTGATGCAGTTGCCGTCGATGACCACGGGTTGATCGACGAACGTGCAGCCGAGCAGTTGATGACTGGCCGAGGGCAGGCAGGTCATGCGCCGCTGACGCAATACGCCAAAGGCTTGCAGCGCCAGCGCCGGTGACTCGGCGATACCGGCAAACATGCGCCCGGCGGCGGATTGATCCTGGACCAGTTGCAACAAGGGTTGATGAGCGGCCAGGCGCTGAGCGCCGACGGCGCCACCCGGCAAAACGACCAGGTCGAACGGTTGCGCCAACACATCGATCAGCATCGCGTCGGCGGTCAATCGGGTGCCACGGGCGCAGGTGAGCATGCGCCGTGACTCGATGCTCGCCACCACCACTTCGACTTTCGCCCGGCGCAACACATCGATCAGTGTCACGGCTTGCAGGTCGTCGATACCTTCGGCAAGGGTAATCAGGGCTCTAAAGGTCATGGTCTGCGTCCACAGGGTGATCCTTAAAGCGTAGTCAGCTTTGCTGACAGATGTTCGAGCGTGCTGTTACCCAGTGAAAGTTACTTGATGTACAGCTGCGTCGACAGTCTGTTGCCCGGTGCATTGATCGAGGTATTGCTGAACGTGAACGTCCCTTCCTGCTTACCCGCCAGATCAAAGGTGTAGAGGTTGCCGACAACTTTACTGGCCACGCCTGAGCATTCCGTCAGATTGCCGTTGCCATAGGCGCAGACCGGGGCCCGCACGCCATTGACTTCAAAGCCGTCCAGCGTTGCATTCGGCAGGCGGCCGTAGCCGATCTCCAGCACGTAGATCTTGATGTTGGGGCCTGCGTGATCGCACTTCGTCTTGTCCTGCCCTGGCGCAATATCTTCAATGCCGCAGGAGGTCGACTGGACCTTGAGCACCTTGACTTCGCTCAGCGGTGGTGCGGACGCTGCCAGTGCGGTGTGCGCACCGAGCAACATGGCGCCAGACAGGCCAAAAGCCAGAATCATCCTGTTCTTTATAGAAGACATATCCACTCCCAAAACCAGCGCGCAGTATGCCCCACTCCCTCAAACTGCAAAACATCGCCGACGATCAACGCCATTAGGCAGCCATAGCCGCACGCTGCTGGTATGATGCGCGGCTTTTTCCGACCGACAGAAAATACTCAGGCGCCTGGCACGGCCTGTGCTTTGCTGTTGAAGTCGATACATTCACGGCGCCGGGCGCGCCACGGGGAGCAGACATGCTGGAAAGGCTGTTTCAACTCAAGGCACACAACACCAACGTGCGTACCGAGATTCTTGCCGGTATCACGACCTTTTTGGCCATGGCCTACATTCTGTTCGTCAACCCGAGCATCCTCGGCGAGACCGGCATGGACAAGGGCGCGGTGTTTGTCGCGACGTGCCTGGCAGCAGCCATTGGCTCGACGGTGATGGGCCTGATCGCCAACTACCCGATCGCGCTGGCGCCGGGCATGGGCCTGAACGCCTTCTTCACCTACACCGTTGTTCTGCACATGGGCCATACCTGGCAAGTGGCGCTGGGGGCGGTGTTCATCTCGGCGGTCATGTTTTTCCTGCTGTCGATCTTTCGCATCCGCGAGTGGATCATMAACAGTATCCCGCTGGCGTTGCGCTCGGCGATTGCCGCTGGCATCGGTCTGTTCCTGGCGCTGATCGCCCTGCATAACGCGGGCATCGTGGTCAGTAACCCGGCGACCATGGTTGGCCTCGGCGACCTGAAACAACCGGCACCGATCCTCGCGACCCTGGGTTTTGCGTTGATCGTCGCCCTCGAAGCCTTGAAAGTGCGCGGTGCCGTGCTGATCGGCATCCTCGCGGTGACCATCGTTTCCATCGCCCTGGGCTTCACACCGTTCGGCGGCGTGATGGCGATGCCGCCTTCGCTGGCGCCGACCTTCCTGCAACTGGACATCAAGGGCGCGCTGAACATCGGTCTGGTCAGCGTGATTTTTGCTTTTCTGTTCGTCGACCTGTTCGATAACTCCGGCACCCTGATTGGCGTCGCCAAGCGCGCCGGCCTGATGGGCAAGGACGGCCACATGCCGAAAATGGGTCGTGCGCTGATCGCCGACAGCACCGCGGCCATGGCCGGTTCCCTGCTGGGCACCTCGACCACCACCAGTTACATCGAGTCGGCGGCGGGCGTCAGTGCCGGCGGCCGTACTGGCCTGACAGCCGTCGTGGTGGCCGTTCTGTTCCTGCTGGCGTTGTTCTTCGCACCACTGGCCGCCAGCGTACCGGCCTTCGCCACCGCACCAGCCTTGCTGTTCGTCGCCGTACTGATGACCTCGGGCCTGGCGGAAATAGACTGGGACGACATCACCGTTGCCGCGCCCGTGGTCGTTACCGCACTGGCCATGCCATTCACTTACTCCATCGCCAACGGTATCGCGTTCGGGTTCATTTCCTGGACCGCGATCAAGTTGCTGTCCGGTCGTGGCCGTGAACTGAACTCGGCGTTGGTGGTTCTGTCGATTCTGTTCGTGATCAAGTTGGGTTGGTTCAACGCATGACTTTCGATTCCCAGGCTTACACCGCTCAGCTCGAAGAAAAGGCCACGCGCCTGCGTGACCTGCTGGCGCCGTTCGATGCACCCGAACCTGCGGTGTTCGACTCGCCGCTGGCGAACTTTCGCCTGCGCGCCGAATTCCGCCTGTGGCGCGAAGCCGGCGAGCGTCATTACGCGATGTTCTCCCAGGAAGACAAACGCACGCCGATCCTGATCGAAGAGTTCCCGATCGCAAGCCAGCGTATCAACCAGTTGATGCCGCAGCTCAAGGCCGCCTGGCAAGCCAGCGCCGCCCTGAGCCACAAGCTGTTTCAGGTGGAGTTCCTGACCACCCTGGCCGGCGATGCGATGATCACCTTGTGTTATCACCGCCCGCTGGACGAGCACTGGCACGCGGCGGCGTCGAAACTGGCCGCGGACCTCAATGTCAGCGTGATCGGTCGCTCCAAGGGCAAACGCGAAGTGATCGGCCATGATTATGTGGTCGAGAAACTTGAAGTCGGCGGTCGTACCTTCAGCTATCGCCAACCGGAAGGCGCGTTCACCCAGCCGAACGGTACGGTGAACCAGAAGATGCTCAACTGGGCTTACGACGCTCTGGGCGATCGCTCCGACGACTTGCTGGAGTTGTATTGCGGTAACGGCAACTTCACCCTGCCGCTGGCGACCCGCGTGCGCAAAGTGCTGGCCACCGAAATCAGCAAGACCTCGGTGAATGCGGCGCTGAGCAACCTCAGTGAAAACACTGTGGATAACGTCACTTTGGTGCGTCTGTCTGCTGAAGAGCTGACCGAAGCGCTGAATGAAGTTCGCCCGTTCCGCCGTTTGCACGGCATTGATCTGAAGAGCTACGAGTTCGGTAGCGTGTTCGTCGACCCACCGCGCGCCGGCATGGACCCGGACACGTGCGAGCTGACCCGACGCTTCGAGAACATTCTGTACATTTCGTGCAATCCGGAAACACTGGCGGCCAACATCGCCCAATTGCACGACACCCACCGCATCACCCGCTGCGCGATGTTCGATCAGTTCCCGTGGACGCACCACATGGAATCCGGGGTCTTGCTGACCCGACGTTGATTACATTCGCTCAATACAAAAAACCCGGCCGAAGCCGGGTTTTTTGTCAACCGATCACTGCATCCACGGCGGAGGCGGCTCTTCGGTTTTGCCCGGAGGGGCGTCGTCTGCGGCGCGAACCGCTTGCC
>NZ_JBFTLU010000329.1:0-5227 GCF_056396605.1 Pseudomonas sp. 05T35 | reverse complement strand
CACAAAGAGTATCAGGCTTTCTTATACAGCCTGTTAGAAAAAATAAAATCAGCAGGCTGGACTCATTATTATGCGCCGTCCGATCCGCGGATATCAGGTTCGCAAATTGATAAGATTAGCTCGCCTGGTAAGGTGCTTGGAGACTATGTCCTGAGTCATCCATGGTTAGATCCTGACTATCGCCTGGATCTAGATCGCTGGCTGAAAGTAGACGATTTTTATGATTGGAATTTTTATAACAATGGAAATCACCTAACCCTGAGGGCACAGAGGCGCGACTCTGACGACGCTCCTAATGAACGTGGAACATATTTGGTAAGTTTGAGTTTTACAACAGAGCGTGAATACTGGGCACCTGCGTTTAATGACTCAAAAGACAAGGCACGCTGGAAAGAGTTGTTGCCGGGCCTTCTTAAGAACTACAAAGCCATTCGTGATGTTCGTGAAAAAAAGGCTGTTGATGCGGGTATAGAAGTTGATAGCAGCTATCAAGACCCTCCGATTAAAGCGCTGAAATAAAATACTCTTCGTTGAAAGAGAGGGGAGTTAAGTTCCCCCCTCTCTTTTAAAATTTAAGTTTGAGCAAATTTGATGGCATATTTATGGGTATTAATATTTCTGGCGTTGGCGGGGTGCGATAACGCTAACCAGAGCTCCGTCGCTGTAACAGAGTCTACCAAGATAGAGGCCCATTCCGGGAATGATGCCACGCTGATTGGCAATAACATTCCCGACTTTTCTGATCAGACACCCATTATGTCTATTCGGGCCGGTGGAGACGATTGGGGCTTAGCCGATATCGCTCCGCTCGCGCCAGACCTTCCGGGCATCGTTGATCTTGGGCAAGTTGGCGAGCTTTGGATGGCGATGTTTCCTCCCACTTCGCTTGTTCAAGTAAGGTTTCTTGCTGGCCCGGACTCTCCTGTGACGCACGTGAGCATGGCGGTGGTGTTTTCAAATAGTCCGCTTCCCACCTATTTCGAGACGGATGCGCAGGGAGAATCGCCCGGGTATTACGTGCAAACGGGCGTCATCGCGAAGGTCTACTTCGTGTGGGATGAGTTGATTGTTCCGGAGGGTGCCGACGATTACGAAAAGAGTCGGAACAAGGGGTTGCTGCCGACGTTGCGTGATTGGCATCCCACTGAGGTTTTGATGCCCCGTCTCATGCAGTTGGTGCAGTAGAAAGACAGAGGACTTCAGGATCGCCAAACGGCCATCAACCAAGCTGTACGACACAATAAAAAGATTCGCACAAACAAGCCCGGTTTTTTGGGAGATGGGCTTGTTGTGCAATGGTTAGTCAGGCCGGCGCTGTCCACCCCAACATCCGCTGCTGAGCCACCTTCAACAGGTCGCAACCATCCTGAGTCAGCAAATACAGTGCATGGGTAATGTGCGGAATGTCTTGGACATCGCCGTGTTTGAAGCACTGGCAGTGCAGCGTCTCCAGCAGGTCGCTGGAGGCACGGATTCGCTGTAGAGCGGCTTCAAGTATGTCTTGGGGATTGGCCTCGGTATCGATGACCATTGGGTTTGAGTCGGTAACACCGCTTTTGATTGCGCGATAACGATCGGGTAATGAATTTAACGTAGGCATTAGGATTACTCGGTTGTTTGATAAATAACCGCACTAGGAGGACATGGATCTCCGCAGCGCGAATCATGAAACACATATGAACGGTTATTATCAGGTGACCAAACCCGTTCGCTGATTTTGCAGCGACGGCAAACAGTAAACCCTTGCCGCTAACTGGCGAAAGGCGACGATGCCTATGACGTTGTAGGAAGGAGCCGAAGCTTGCTCAGGTTTATATCGTAAACGCCTGACCCTCGGTGTCAGGGCGCCACCGTAGGCAATAGCGACCAAAAACCGCTCCACCCCGCTCCATCCCCCAAACACCCACCGAGCTTAACCCCCGCTTAATCCTGCGGTCTAAAATTAACTGGACCGCGTTCGCGCAGAATCTTCTGACGCCCTGCGCGGCAGGGTCGACATCGTCAGGTGTCGCGCTGACTTCACGTCTGCACCGGAGATTTCTCATGAACATGCGAACTTTACTGGTGGCCTCTGCCCTCGCCTGCACCGGGTTTACCGGGCTGGCGCTGGCCGACTCCGCACCTTCCCAACCTGTGCCGTATCACTACGGAATGTCGCTGCACGTCAAGAAAGTGGTTTCGATGACCGAGCCCGCAACGCAGGACTGCAAGGTGGTGACGGCGGAGATGAAGTTCATCGACAACGCGGGTAAGCAGGAGTACATCAGCTACCGCAAGCTATCGGATGCCTGCAGCTATCAGAACTGAGTCATGGCGCTGCGCAGCAGTATTTGGCGATGGGCGTGAGCGAGGCCAAAGGTTATGCTTTGGCCTCCCTTACTGCCGCAAGGATTCGCCATGCAGTTGTCGTTTCGCACACTGTCGATGTTTACCGCCGGTCTGAGTTTTGCGCTGGCGCTGGTCTGGGGCTTTATACCCGAGGTGATGCTGTCCATCTGGAGTATCGGGTACTCGGACGTGACAGGATTGGTGGCCAGACGAAGTGCGATGTTGTTTGTGGCGCTGGGCGTGATGTTTTATCAGGCGCGCAACGCGCCGCCGTCCGTTTCGCGTAGCGCGCTGAGCAGCGGTCTGGTGGTGGGGGTTTTCGGGCTGGCCACGCTGGGTGTCGGTGAATGGCTCACTGGCCACGCCGGCCCGGGTATCTTGCTGGCCGTGACAGTGGAGATCGCGCTGGGCCTGGCGTTTCTCCAGACCCGGCGTGTATCTGTCGAACTCGCAGAAACCGTGGATTAATGCGCGCGGACCTTTGACGCGAGCACATGGCTGCCGGGGGTGTGATCCTCCAGGTCGTGGCGTAATTCAGCGATCAGGTCGTTGATTTCACGACAGCCATTAAGAGCGTTCGCATCGATGCCGGTCACCACCAGATCCAGTTGATCCGTCTGGTGGTTGTCGTAGACCTTCACGGTCATCGACAGGTCCGGTGACAAGGTGCATTGGCAACGTTTAGGCAAAAAGCTGTGTTCAATGATATTGCGAAGTTCCAAGGCAGAAAGAAACATTACAACCCTCCCTTTTTATAGGACCATCGATCAATCGTCGGGTTAACCGCCGTCAGTCTTGTCCATCCTTATCTCGCGGTTTTTCCTGGCGTGTTTTTAATGCACTGGAATGAAGCATAAAGCATACCCGGGAATTCGCACGACGGGCCGTCAATAAATCAGCAATTTACGACGAACCGCCAAGTGGCCTCGTGCAAAACGCATGATTGCCACTCATCATCCCTCACGTTGCCAACTTTGCCGTCGTGGTTTGCATTGAGACGCCAGTGCATTGAGAATGCTTGCGTTCAATGATTCAACCAAGAGCAAGGAGGCATCATGCGCTCATCTATTCTCACCGCCGCAGCGGTACTGCTGTCCGGTCTGTCCACTCTGGCCAGCGCTGCGAAACTCGAAGACGTTGCCCCCTATCCCAAGGCTGAAAGCGGCTTTACCCGCCAGGTGATTCACCTCGCTCCGCAAACCCGGGAAGACAATTACCAGGTCGAAATCCTCGCTGGCAAAACCTTGACCGTAGATTGCAATCACCAGCGTCTGGGTGGCACGCTGGAGGAAAAAAACCTTGAAGGCTGGGGTTATCCGTTCTATCGACTGGAGAAAGTCAGCGGCCCGATGAGCACCCAGATGGCGTGCCCGGACGGCAAGCGCAAACAGGACTTCGTGCCGGTCATCGGTGAGGGTTTCCGGCTGCGTTACAACAGTAAGTTGCCGATTGTGGTCTACGTGCCGAAAGATGTCGAAGTGCGCTACCGGATCTGGTCGGCGTCGGACAAGGTCGATAAAGCCCGTCAAGAATAAATGGAGCGCGCACAATGATTACCTGCCACGTCAAATACGTGATCGACCCCTACCAACTCGCCGACTTTGAAGCCTATGCCAAGGCCTGGCTTGGTGTCGTCGAACGCTTGGGCGGTACGCACCACGGGTACTTCCTACCGTCCGAAGGCGCGAGCAATATCGCTTATTGCCTGTTCAGCTTTCCTTCGCTGGCAGACTACGAAAGCTACCGGCATATTGCCCTGACCGACACCGAAAGCACCGCGTTGGTGGCGCTGGTGCTGGAGAAGAAATTCATCCTCAGCTACGAGCGGACGTTTCTGCGTCCGCTGCTCGCCTGAATCCCCTTCAGCGACTTACACCGGAGCGCCGCTCAACGCGGCGCGCTCGGCCACATGTCGCAAGCTATCAAAATTGATATTGGCCCCCGAGTCGATCGCCACCAGGGTCTGCCCCTGTGCACCGGTTTGCGCCACGTACTTCTTGATTCCGGCTACGGCCAGCGCGCCGGATGGCTCGGTGATCGAGCGGGTATCGTCGTAGATGTTCTTGATTGCCGCGCACAGTTCGTCGTTGCTGACCGTGAGTACTTCATCAACGTGATGGCGGCAGATCTCAAAGCCATATTCACCGATCTGCGCGACGGCTACACCATCGGCGAAGGTGCCCACGCTTGGCAACGCCACCCGCTCTCCCGCCAGCATTGCCGCTTGCAGGCACGCGGAGTGTTCCGACTCGACGCCGATGATGCGGATCTCCGGCCGCAGGTATTTGACGTACGCGGCGATGCCGGCGATCAAACCGCCGCCGCCCACCGGGACGAAGATGGCATCCAATGGGCCTTGATGCTGACGCAGGATTTCCATGGCCACCGTGCCCTGCCCCGCGATCACGTCCGGATCGTCGAAGGGCGAAACAAAAGTGCGGCCGGTTTGCCGGGCCAGGTTCAATGCGTACTCCAGGGCGAACGGAAAGCTCTCGCCATGCAACACCGCATTCGCGCCACGACTGCGCACGCCAATCACTTTCAGCTCCGGCGTTGACGTGGGCATGACGATACTCGCCTCAATCCCCAATTCCCGCGCCGCCAGTGCCACGCCTTGGGCGTGATTGCCAGCGGACGCGGTGATCACGCCGCGAGCCTTCTGCTCGGCACTCAACTGGGCTAGCTTGTTGTAGGCACCACGAATCTTGAAGGAAAAGGTTGGTTGCAGGTCTTCACGCTTGAGCAGGATCTGGTTGCCCAACACCTCGGTTAACGCCGGGGCCATCTGCAAGGGTGTGCGCACTGCCAGTTCATAAACCGGCGCGGCGAGGATTTTTTTTACGTAGTGCCCAAGCAGGGCCTGCTTGGCGGTGACCGTGTCGGTGTTGGTGTCCATCAA
>NZ_JBFTLU010000328.1:0-5228 GCF_056396605.1 Pseudomonas sp. 05T35 | reverse complement strand
GCGCTACCCCGCTCACATCCACCCGTACTCGGCCATCGACAACGGATCGCCGTCACCGACAATGAAATGGTCGAGTACCCGCACATCGATCAGGTCCAGTGCCTCTTGCAGGCGCCTGGTCAGCGCTCGATCCGCCTGACTGGGCTCGGCGCTGCCTGACGGATGGTTGTGGCACAGGATCAGCGCCGCAGCGTTGTGCGCCAGTGCACGCTTGACCACCTGACGCGGGTAGACGCTGGCACTGTCGATCGAGCCGCGGAACAGTATCTCGAACGCCAGCACCCGATGCCGGGAGTCCAGAAACAGACAGCCAAACACTTCATGCGGCTCATGGCGCAACATCGCCTTCAGGTAATTGCGCACTTCGATCGGGCTCTTGAGCACCGAGTCGCGACGCAAGCGTTCCGCCAAATGCCGCCGCGCCATCTCCAGCACTGCCTGCAATTGGGCGAACTTTGCCGGCCCCAGCCCAAGCTGACTGCCGAACGTCTGCTGATCAGCCTCCAGCAACGTGCGCAGGCTGCCGAATTGATGCAACAGGTGTCGCGCCAGATCGACCGCGCTTTTGCCGGTCACCCCGGTGCGTAGAAAGATCGCCAGTAACTCGGCATCCGAAAGGCTCGCCGAACCCTGCTCCAGAAGCTTCTCCCGCGGGCGCTCTGCCGCCGGCCAATCGCGAATGCTCATAGCACCTCCATGTGTGTGGGCGCCGCTGTTCCGTTGCGGTCGCTGTGATATCGTAGTCCATCTTTTTTGCGGGCGATTTCACCCTGGGGAGGGGTTTCGCCACGTAGTCATCAATGAATTGAAAGGCAGGCCTATGCAGCGGCTGTATCGGAAACGCATCGTTCTCGGCGTCGGCGGCGGCATTGCCGCCTACAAGAGCGCCGAGCTGGTTCGCCGACTCATCGACCAGGGCGCCGAAGTGCGCGTGGTCATGACCCGCGGCGGCAGCGAGTTCATCACCCCGCTGACCATGCAGGCACTCTCCGGGCACCCGGTCCACCTGGACCTGCTGGACCCGGCGGCCGAAGCTGCGATGGGCCACATCGAGCTGGCCAAATGGGCTGATCTGGTGCTGATCGCGCCGGCCACCGCCGACCTGATCGCACGCCTGGCCCAAGGTATCGCCAATGACCTGCTGACCACCCTGGTACTGGCCACCGACGCCACCGTCGCGCTGGCGCCGGCGATGAATCAGGCCATGTGGCGCGACCCGGCCACCCAGGCCAACACCCAATTGCTCGAAACCCGTGGCTTCAAGGTCTTCGGCCCGGCGTCCGGCAGCCAGGCCTGCGGCGACGTCGGCATGGGCCGCATGCTCGAAGCCAACGATCTGGCACAATGCGCCGCTGACTGCTTCCAGCGCCAGGCGCTGACCGGCAAACACGTGCTGATCACCGCCGGCCCGACCCAGGAAAACATCGACCCGGTGCGCTACATCACCAACCACAGCTCCGGGAAAATGGGCTTTGCCCTGGCCGAAGCCGCGGTTGAAGCCGGCGCCCGGGTGACCTTGATTACCGGCCCCGTGCACCTGCCAACACCGGATCGCGTCACCCGGATCGACGTGGTCAGCGCCCGCGACATGCTCGCCGCCTGTGAAGCGGCGATCCCCTGCGACCTGTTCATCGCGTCTGCTGCGGTTGCGGACTATCGCCCGGAAGTCGTCGCCCCACAGAAACTCAAGAAAGACCCTACGAACGGCGACGGCTTGTTGCTACAAATGGTCCGCAACCCAGACATTCTGGCGACCATTGCCACGCGCCCCGACCGTCCGTTCAGTGTCGGTTTCGCCGCCGAAACCGAACACCTGCTCGACTACGCTGCACGCAAGCTGAAAGACAAAAACCTCGACCTGATCGTCGCCAACGACGTGGCCAACCCGAGCATTGGCTTCAACAGCGAGGAAAACGCTTGCAGCGTGATCGACCGGGAGTTGCACGCAACGCTCTTCGCCCAGACCAGCAAGGGCAAAATCGCCCGCCAGCTGATCACTTTTATCGCCGAACGTCTGAACCAGGTTTAACTCGCATGCACGCTTTACAAGCCAAGATCCTCGACCCACGCATTGGCCGCGAATTCCCGCTGCCGCAGTACGCCACGCCAGGCTCCGCCGGCCTCGACCTGCGGGCGATGCTGGAACAGGACACCGTCATCAAGCCGGGTGAAACCCTGCTGATCCCGACCGGTCTTTCGGTGTACATCGGCGATCCGGGCCTCGCCGCGCTGATCCTGCCGCGCTCGGGCCTGGGCCATAAGCACGGCATCGTGCTAGGCAATCTGGTCGGCCTGATCGACTCCGATTACCAGGGCCCGCTGATGGTTTCCTGCTGGAACCGCGGCCAGACCGACTTCAACATCGTGGTCGGCGAACGTCTTGCCCAACTGGTGCTGGTGCCGGTAGTTCAGGCGCACTTCGAGATGGTGGAAGAGTTCGTCGAGACCCAGCGCGGCACCGGCGGCTTCGGTCATTCCGGCAGCCATTGATACGATGGAGATCCTCTGTGGCGAGGGAGCTCGCTCCCGCTGGGCTGCGTAGCGGCCCCGAGACTTTGTGGGCGCTACGCACCCAAGCGGGAGCAAGCTCCCTCGCCACAATGTTTATGCAGTCTCACCTGCAAGGTTCACCGCGAAAATCAAGGCATGAGCCGGCTTTCATGAGTGTCATGGCCCTTTCGCACCACGAACTCTCTGTGGAAAACGCCGTCATATCCTTCAGTTTGAACCTGTCAACACATTGTTCGCAGGCAGGTCCCGCCACTTTCGAAATGGAGCATTCCCACAGATGAGCATCGCAGCCCGAGTCGCACCCACGTTCCCCGACAGCATTTTTCGCGCCTACGACATTCGTGGCGTTGTCCCGGAAACCCTGACCGCTGAAACCGCTTATTGGATCGGTCGCGCCATTGGTTCCGAAACGCTGGCCAAGGATGAGCCGCACATTTCCGTGGGTCGTGACGGTCGCCTGTCTGGCCCGGAATTGGTCGAGCAGTTGATCCAGGGCCTGCACGACAGCGGCTGCCACGTCAGCGACGTCGGCCTGGTGCCAACCCCGGCGCTCTATTACGCAGCCAACGTGCTGGCCGGCAAGTCCGGCGTAATGCTTACCGGTAGCCACAACCCGTCGAACTACAACGGCTTCAAAATCGTCATTGCCGGCGACACCCTGGCCAACGAACAGATCCAGGCCCTGCACGAACGCCTGAAAACCAATAACCTGAGCAGCGGCAAGGGCAGCATCACCAAAGTCGAGATCCTCGACCGCTACACCACCGAAATCGTCCAGGACATCAAGCTGGCCCGACGCTTGAAAGTGGTGGTCGACTGCGGCAACGGTGCCGCCGGTGTTATCGCGCCTCAGTTGATCGAAGCGCTGAACTGCGAAGTCATCCCGCTGTTCTGCGACGTCGATGGCAACTTCCCGAATCACCACCCGGACCCGGGCAAGCCTGAAAACCTGGTGGACCTGATCGCCAAGGTCAAGGAAACCAACGCCGACCTGGGCCTGGCCTTCGACGGTGACGGCGACCGCGTCGGCGTGGTGACCAATACCGGCGACATCGTTTTCCCGGACCGCCTGCTGATGCTGTTCGCCAAGGATGTGGTTGCACGCAACCCGGACGCCGAGATCATCTTCGACGTCAAATGCACCCGTCGCCTGACCCCGCTGATCAAGGAATATGGCGGTCGTCCGCTCATGTGGAAAACCGGTCATTCGCTGATAAAAAAGAAGATGAAACAAACCGGCGCCCTGCTCGCAGGCGAAATGAGCGGGCACATCTTCTTCAAGGAGCGCTGGTTCGGTTTCGACGACGGTATTTACAGCGCCGCGCGGCTGCTGGAGATCCTCAGCAAGGAAAAATCCACTGCGCAAGAGTTGTTCGAGACCTTCCCGAACGATATTTCTACGCCAGAAATCAATATCCATGTGACCGAAGAGAGCAAATTCAGCATCATTGATGCACTGCACGACGCCCGTTGGGGTGAAGGCGCCGAATTGACCACCATCGACGGTGTGCGAGTCGACTACGCCAAAGGCTGGGGCCTGGTTCGCGCGTCCAACACCACACCGGTGCTGGTCCTGCGTTTCGAGGCCGATAACGACGCCGAACTGCAGCGCATCAAGGACGTGTTCCACACCCAACTGAAACGTGTTGCACCTGACCTCCAACTACCATTTTGATTTTTTGAAGCGCCTTTTATTGAAGTGCCGGAGCCCCGAATGACCATCGAACGCGAAGCCGCCGCCAACACCGCCAAGGTCCTGTCCGAAGCGCTGCCTTACATTCGCCGCTATGTCGGCAAGACCCTGGTGATCAAATACGGCGGCAACGCGATGGAAAGCGAGGAGCTGAAAACCGGCTTTGCCCGCGACATCGTGCTGATGAAGGCCGTGGGCATCAACCCGGTAGTGGTTCATGGCGGCGGCCCGCAAATCGGCGACCTGCTCAAGCGCCTGTCGATCGAGAGCCACTTCATCGACGGCATGCGCGTCACTGACGCCCAGACCATGGACGTGGTGGAAATGGTCCTCGGTGGCCAGGTGAACAAAGACATCGTCAACCTGATCAACCGCCACGGCGGCAGCGCCATCGGCCTGACCGGCAAAGACGCCGAGCTGATTCGTGCGAAGAAGCTCACCGTGACCCGCCAGACACCGGAGATGACCCAGCCGGAAATCATCGACATCGGCCAAGTGGGCGAAGTGGTCGGCATCAACACCGACCTGCTGAACCTGCTGGTCAAAGGCGATTTCATCCCGGTGATCGCGCCAATCGGTGTCGGCGCCAACGGCGAGTCGTACAACATCAACGCCGACCTGGTAGCCGGCAAGGTCGCTGAAGCGCTGAAAGCTGAAAAGCTGATGCTGCTGACCAACATCGCCGGCCTGATGGACAAGTCCGGCAAGGTCCTGACCGGTTTGAGCACCCAGCAGGTCGACGAACTGATCGCCGACGGCACCATCTACGGCGGCATGCTGCCGAAGATCCGTTGCGCGCTGGAAGCCGTACAAGGCGGCGTCGGCAGCTCGCTGATCATCGATGGCCGGGTGCCGAATGCGATTCTGCTGGAAATCTTCACCGACACCGGTGTGGGCACCTTGATCAGCAATCGCAAGCGTCCGTAAGCAACACACATAAAAAGACCCCGCTCAGCCTGGCTGAGCGGGGTCTTTTTGTTTGTGCTTTCCCTGTGGGAGCGAGCCTGCTCGCGATAGCGGTCTT
>NZ_JBFTLU010000327.1:0-5277 GCF_056396605.1 Pseudomonas sp. 05T35 | reverse complement strand
AGTCAACTCAATGCCCGAAATGAGTGGGCAAGCTAGACGCTTGCAGGCACGTTAAGCCTGATAGACGCCTGAAATCTTCAAACAGCCACTAGTTAAGTCAAAAAACCGTGCACAGTCAAATTTATGGCGCACTACGGTCGGATTAACTGAGCATTAACCGAACAGATGGTAAACCTTTGCCGCGTTCTGTGCTTGATGGATCTGCGACATCTCATCGAATATTGCCTGACGCTCTCCCGTCGCCGCCTCCAGCAACTGTCGATAGACCCCCAGCAACTCCTCGAGATTATCGCGCAACGCCACCTCATCCAGCGAAGCCTCACTCAAAACGTCTTCCATGCAGGAACGGCAATCCAGGTCCAATTGACCGATAGCTTCCCAGTTACGCTCGGCCAATGCATCGACCAGGGCTTCACGGGTTTGTTCGATACGCTGCAGTACAAGACTCATGGTGATCTCCTTAAAACTGCGGACCTGGCGCTGCGATGGCATCCCAGCCTTCCTTGACCGTCCCCAGCAAACTGGCGACTTCGTCGAGGATCTTCGGATCGCTCTTGATATTGGCCTCCGCCAGACGCTTCATCATGTAGACGTAGAGATTATCCAGCTCGCCTACTTCATCCGCCTTGTTCTCAAGGTCCAGACCTTCACGCAGGCCGCCAATGATGCCGATGGCCTTGCTGATGAATACACCTTTGCCCGGAATATCCTTTCGCTCCATGGCGCCTTTGGCCTGAGCAATACGATCCAGCCCACCCTCCATCAACATCTGCACCAAGCGGTGCGGACTGGCTTCGGAGGTTTGCGCCTGTGCTCCAATTTTCTGATATTGCCGAAGGGCTAACATCGGATTCATGCTCTACCTCATCACAACTCAAGGGCTCGTATAACCAATGTATCGTCTACGAGTCAAAAAACTTTAAATTCAAAAGGCAAAAACCCGGCGCGTTAAAAACGCAGCCGGGTTTTTGGCGCTGGCTAAAGATTAGCCGCCGGACTTCTGTGCGTTCAAGGAGGTGAAGAACGAGGTGATACTGGTCGACGTCGCCTTCATCTGCCCGACCAACAGGTCCATGGCGTTGTACTTGGCCGTCAGCGTTGCGGTCAGTGTGGTAACGCGCAAGTCCAGCGCCGTCTGCTGATTGGCCAGATCGCTTTTCTGCTTGTTCAGGCTGGTAGTGCGCTGATCAAGAATGCCACCGGTCTGCAAGTAAGGCTTGATCGCCGCACCCATCCGGGCCAGCAGGCCATTGGTGCTGTTGGTGCCGGTGAACAGCGTCTGAACCTGACTACTCAAGCCCTGGGTAGTCATCGCAGCGGTGAACTTGGTTGAGTCAAAGTTCAGCGTACCGAGCTTCTGATCGGTCGTGATACCCAATTGCGACAACACCGCCAATTGCCCCCCCGGCCCAGGCGTCACCAGCTGACCGCGAATATCGGCAATTATTGAACGAGGCACCGAGTCACCGGTCAGCGCGGCAGCGACGGTCAGTTTGCCATTGGCATCGGCCGAGGCCTGGGTCAGAGAGGTCACCGTCTTCACCAGTGTGTTATAGGCGTCGACAAACGACTGTATCGACGTCTGCAAACCGCTGGTGTTGGTCGCCACAGTTACCGTCGAGGTACCTGGCGCAACCAGCGTCATGCTCAAGCCGCCCACGGCCTGACTGACGGTGTTGGTTTTGCTGGTCACTGTCAGGCCATCAATTGTCAGGCTCGCATCAGTTGCCAGCGCACCGATCGTACCGGAACTGGAAGCAGAAGGGTTCGCACCCATCACCTGGGTGCCGTCGATTGCCAGACCGGCAATACCGCTGACGGTCAGATCCGAGCCTGCACCCGTTGTGGTCGACCCGATCACCAGACGCGAACCGTTGCTGTCAGTGACGATGTTGGCCGTGATGCCTTTGGCTGTCAGCGTGGTGTTAATCGCATCACGAGTAGACTGCAGCGTCGCACCGGACGGGATAGCGACGTTATAGGCAGTGCCATTTTGACTGATTTGCAAAGTACCAGTCGGAATGGCACTGGTAGCACCGCCTGCAAATGAAGCACTGGCAACTTTGGAACCGGTAGCCAGGTTGTTGACTTTAATATTGTAAGTACCGTTGACGGCGGTGTTATCAGAAGTCACGGTCAAGGTCGCCGGCGTCGACGAGGTAGCCGCAAACCCGCCAAACGCAGGGCTTGTCGAGCTATTGAGCTTGTCCATGGCGGCCTGATAAGCGGCCAAAGCACTTTTGAGCGAACCCACACCGGAAATTTTCGAGGTATTGAGCGAGGTTTGAGTGGTGATCTGAGTCTGCTTGGCCGACTTGTCGCTGTTGACCAAGGCCGTAACGATCGAACCGATATCCAGGCCGGAACCCAGACCTGTACCCGGTAAAATTGGACTTGCCATGTGCTTCTCCCTTTCTGTCTGTCGCCAGTCTTTTGACCACTCACGCCGTCAAATGAACGTGCAACCACTATTCATGCCAGTTGTCAGGCTTTTGCGTCGAACAGTACGTTGCTCGCCGAATTCAAACTGTCCGCCAGCTTCAATGCTTCTTCGGAAGGGATTTGTCGCACCACTTCACCCGACTCAGTGGCAATCACCTTCACAACCACCCTGCCGGAAGCCTCATCGATAGAGAACTCCAGGTTGCGCTTGATTGACTGTACGAACTTCTCGATCTCTTGCACGGCCAGTTTCAGCTTCTGCGCGTCCGCGTCCTTACTTCCAGCCACAGMCTGAACACTGTCACTGCTGCTACGAGGTGCTGCAGCCGCTTTATCGACCGTCGTACTTGCCGGCTGAGCAGTCGGGTAAGACAAGTTCAGCTTCACGCTCATGTCCATATCCATCACCTCTAAACGTAAAAAGCGAGAGAGCGTGACCAGCACACTCCCCCGCTAAAACTCATTCCGAAATTACTGAAGCAGCTTCAGTACAGCGGAAGGCAGTTGGTTGGCTTGAGCCAGAACCGAGGTGGAAGCTTGCTGCAGGGTTTGCTGCTTGGTCAGCTGAGCAGTTTCTGCTGCGAAGTCGGTGTCTTGTACGCGACCCAGTGCAGCGGTGGCGTTTTCGTTGACGTTCTGCAGGTTGGAGATGGTGCTGGTCAGACGGTTCTGTGCAGCACCGAGGTTTGCACGAACAGCACCAACGGAGGCGATTGCAGCGTCGATTGCGGTGATCGCGCCGTCGATGGCGGAACCAGCAGCAGCGCTGGTAGCACCGGTCAGAACAGTAGTACCACTACCTACCGACAGGCTGACGGCGTCGAACTTGGTGCTCAGGGTCAGGGTGATCTGGTTGGCAGTACCGGTGTTGGAGCCCACTTGCAGGGTCATGCTGCCAGCGGAACCGTCCAGCAGGTTTTTGCCGTTCAGGTTAGTAGCCTGGGAAATACGAGTCAGCTCGTCGGACATCTGAGTGAATTCCGCGTTGGTCGCGGCCTGGTCAGCTGTGCCGTTGGTGCCGTTACGTGCCTGGACAGCCAGTTCACGCATACGTTGCAGAATGTTGGTGGTCTCTTGCAGAGCGCCTTCAGCAGTCTGAGCCATCGAGATGCCGTCGTTGGCGTTTTTGATAGCTACGGTCTGACCGCGGATCTGGCTGCTCATACGGGTAGCGATCTGCAGGCCGGCAGCGTCGTCTTTGGCGCTGTTGATTTTCAGGCCGGAAGACAGACGAGTCATGGAGGTCTGCAGAGCGTTAGCGGCATTGTTCAGGTTCTTCTGAACAGACAGAGAAGCGACGTTAGTGTTTACGCCTAAAGACATGGTGAATTCCTCGTTGGTTGGGTACTGCGGCTTCCGGCCCTGGCAACCGCCGGGTGTGGCCTAGAGAACCTTCGTAGTAGTTATCGTCGCGATTGCAGGTTGCTTGAGGGCTTTTTTAAAAATAATTGCCATCACACTGCCATCCCCTCGGAAACAAAGGCTTGCACGAGACCCACGAGAGAAAAATGACGTCAGGGAAATGCCGGCGACAGAGGAGCGAGGAGATCGCCTGGCCGGCAAAAACGGTTCAGAGGTGAGCGTGACTCGCCTCCAGCAAGTCGATCAATTCATACTCCATGGTGTCGGCCAGCCCCAACCAGTCCTGCGCTTCCTGGGAAGCCAGCATCGACATGAGCAATTGCGCCCATTGCAACTGGATATCTTCAGGGGCCTGACTCAAGAGGCCTTGCACCTTGTCGAACACATCGACCATGGTCAGCGCGGCCTCGACATCACGTCCCAGACGAAACAACCCGGCGCACTGCCGGCAATCGATAATGCATTGTGCAAGCCCGCTCATTGCACGAACTCCTGGTTGAACGTCGTTCCCACGATCATCGCCCCTGCCCGGCTGCTGTTAAAAAATCGCACCTGCGGATGTCCGGCGATGTAGCGCTCCAGCTCACACAGATAACTGCGAAAGTTCAACTGCGTCCTGACCCGCACTCCATGCCCATCAAGCACCCAGTGTTTGGCCTGGTTCACTCCTGGCCCCAGATCGCCATCGCTCCAGCCGGCATGGGTTTTGTTCATCGGGAACGCAAAGTCGGCACCGAACAGGGTAATCCGGTCGGCCCCCATCTTCACCGCCAGATCCACGGCAGGATGAATCACGCTGCCACCGACATACAGTTCAGCCTTGCTGATTTCCTGGCGTATAGCGGCATAGACCGGGCTGGCGGAATAGCCGACGTAACGCGTACCCTGCCAGGCCTTCAACACCTGCGGGTCGCTCATTGGCAGGTAGATCAAGGGGATGTTGCCGGTGTCCTCGGGCGGCAAGTGCCTGAAGCTGATGCGTCGGTCGATACTGACCACCAGATCCGGTCGGATGCCATGCTCGCGCAATGGGCGGTACGCCGTATCGACACTGATGAACAACGGCCGCTGATCACGCTCGCGTATCGCCCGGAGCTGATCGAAATGCAGCTCGAGACTTGGCCCTGTGCCAATCACATAGACTTCCCGACCTGCACAGGTACCGAACAACTCGGCCACATCGCGATCACGGCTGACGAGCTCACGACTATCTTCCAGCCGCTCAATGATCGCTGGAGACTGCGGATCGAACTCACGATTATTGAAGGCAAGGTGCACTTCGCTGATCAGCCGATCCCGAATCTTGGCATTGAAATCATCTGCCAGCAGCATCTCGGACGGTAATGCAAAAAACGGCAGGTGGATGTCCGACAAGTCGCCGGCATAGATCAACTCGACCCGAGGATCACTCAGCCACTGCCGCTGATCGAGCAACTGCAGCGTCAACGAGAAAATCGCGCCATTGAGGATATG
>NZ_JBFTLU010000326.1:0-5334 GCF_056396605.1 Pseudomonas sp. 05T35 | reverse complement strand
CTGTTAGACATTGCGTGATACGCCCCGGGTTGCGGGTGCGGCGAGCAGTTGGGCGACCACAGCCGCGTCCGTTTCGCTCAGTTCACCCAAGGTGCTGGCCCTCTGGCTGAGGCTTTCGAGGCGGGATCGTGATTCAGGGGTTTTGTGCACCAGGTAGCCAATGACGGCCGCGCCGATGATTGCGGTGGCCACCAGGTGTCGCGCCGGTGTGGTAGCCTTCGCGCCGCTGCTGCTTAGGTTCTGTGCTTGCATGGTATAGCCCTCTGTTGTGGTCGGGTGTCGAGGAGCTGCAACTCCTCGGCACTGTTTCTTACAAGGTCAGTCTTTACGGGCTAGGTGGATCACCAGGCCGTCAAAATTCGGCTCATGTTCAACACATGATTGCCATTCCAGAACCCTCAAAATCTGTTGCCTGCTGCAGTCGTCCACCAGGATTTCGCGCTGGCCACCTGCTGCCCGGACTTCCAGGATCTCCAGCAAGCCATCCTCCCCATAAGCACCGGCCTGGATGATCGGCGCGCTTTCTCCCGTGAAATCCAGACGGTCCTGAACTGACTGGAGCTTGCTTGTTTTGCCGTCGCCGGCACTGCCCATAAACACTTGGATTTGCATCGGTCTTGCTCTCCTTTACGCCTTGAATGTCCAGCACTTCACTGTGGTCGGCCGGGGTTGTGAACAGGGGTTACGGTTGTTGAACGCGGCGCGCACAGCGCTGTGCACGGCTTTGTTGCTATCCAGGAATTTGCGGGAACGGGACTCTTTGAGCAGGTCGCGCAACGTGGCCACGTCGGCCAGCTTCTGTTTGTGTTCGGCGGCGCGTTCACAGAATTCGTTGAGGTTGATAGCAATCACGGTCGGGTCGCTGCTGTGGTCCACCACCGGATCCTCACTCAAGGATTCGAGGTAATCGTAGACCTCCCAAAACTCGGCCACGGCCGCATGGTCGGAGCTGATCGACGCCTGGCGCTCGATGGCCATCCGCAYGATCTGGCGCTGGGTAGCAGCGACCTGGGGATCACTCAGTTTGAGAACCAGGCGAAGGCCGTCCAGCAGCGAGAGCAGTTGCGCGTGGTTCTTGCTGATCCGCTCGACACGGATGTACCCGCGCAAGTCATAGCCGCAACTACTGCAGTTGCCCTGGTCGCTGGTATAGGCCGTGCTGCAGGCGAAACAGTGGGTATGCAACCGGCGCAGCTTCGCTTCGTGTTCGGGCATACGTTGGGCGAACAGCTCAAGCACCGCGGACTCTTTGCCCACGGCCCGCAACAGGAAGTGGCTGAGGGTCCCGCCGTCCAGTGCGTTGAGCTGATCAGCTGCAGCACGGCTTTCCGGTGTGACGGTCGGGCGTACAAAGTGCAGTTTTACGATGCGCGTCATGATTGCTTCGTGGGCGACCACGGCCGCGTTTTGACTGATAGCGATCGTTCCCCTAAATGGGGGCTCGTACGTCTCGTTGCCGGCCGTCTTGACGCCTTTCGTAGCCAGCGTTCCGCCGCCGTAGAAGTCTTTCAGCTCGTCCCATTCGAAGGTTTTAGCGTGTGCCCGATCATCGCTGTGGCGATCGGCTTCTAGGAACACAACCGGCATGCCGGAGACTTGGCCCATTAGGCGAGAACGCCCGGCCTTGGTGGATTTCATAGGGTCGAATCCTTCATAACCTTCGCGGCCGAGTAGTTTCCAGAGCAGGTTCAGCAGGGTGGTTTTACCGGCGCCGGCTTCACCGGTGGCTTCCAGAAACGGGAATGACTGGTAGCGGGCGCGGATCTGTTCGCAGAACAGCGAGCCGAAGAAGAACACCAGGGCGACTAAGCCCTGGGCACCGAAACAGGTCCACAACAGCTGCACCCACTTCTCGTCAAAACCCTTTGCTTCGCGCTGCAGCTTGATGGGGACGCCTTTCTGCAGGGTTTTCAGGCGCAGCTTGCCAAACTCGAAATAGTCTTCGCTGTTGACCTTGTAGATGGTGCCGTCCTTGATCGCGATATCACCGTAGACGTAGCAGGTGTACTCCTTGCTGTAGCCCACGTAGTCGATCGTCGAAACGGTTTTGATGCCGAACAGCTGGTCTTTCATGAGCTTGTCGAGCTGCTGGCCACTGCCGGTAAACATCGCACCTGCCGCCATGCCGAGCAGTCGCTTTTTGAATTCGCTCGCGGCCGACAGCTGTCCGCTGGTGAAGGTGTTTTTCACGCTTTCTGAATCGTGAGGGAAGTCCACGCGCAGGTAATACCAGGACTCGTCCGTCACCTCGTTGCGCTGGAAATACAAGGCTTGGGGGTAGCAGTTGGCAATCTCTACGACACTGCCAGACTGCTGCAGCGCCTTCTCGCGCTGTTGGGCCTGGTTTAGCAGCTGGTCGTCGTGGTTCTCGCTGTCCTCGATGTCGGACATAGCCCGGTTGAATTTCTCCATGTCCAACTTGAACCAATACAGGCGGCTCCCAAAGCCCAGGTGAAATTCCCCGCGCTTGTTCCAGTCGTACATGAGCAAGGCCTTTTCCGCTGCGCTCTCTGCCAGCAGCAACGCTCCCTGGTGGCGGGCTTGCTTGAGGTCGGTGGCGATCTGTTCGGCACGTTTCGTGTCGTCTTGGATGAAGCTCCAGCGCTGATGGAGATCGTTCCAATCAGCCTTACGGCCGTCACGTTGCGGGATCTGTGCTGACTCGCAGACGAAGCCCAGGGCCCGGGCTTCGCGCACCCAACGCCGGGTGTATGCGTTAGCGCTGGGCTCGTTATCAAGGGCCCACACCAACTTAGGCAACTTCCCTCCCTCGCGGGTCTTAACCAACGCCTTGAGTGAGTCCCCAGGGAACGCTGTCGAGGACATGGCCGATACGGCTGCGATGTCGTTGTGTACCAGGGCGATGGCGTCGAAGATCCCTTCGACGATCCAGATTTCCTTGGCTTCAAGAAGGTCGACGCAGGGAGGGCACCACCAGACGCCGCGATAGCTGTCCTTGGATTTGAAGCGGGCCTTCATCTTGCCGAAGCGGTGCGGCTGATCGATCAGACGTTCCCACCAGCCGCCTTTTTCAAGGGCGAAGCGCACAGTGGCGCTGCCGGCGTTGTGTTCAGGGGAGTAGAAACTTTCCTGAGTGAACCAACCCTGAATCAGCTCAAACCGAAAGCCCCGGGCGAACTCCAGGTAGGCACGCGCAGTGGCGTTCGGGTGCTGGTCTGTAGCCGGCGCACGCTTGCTCCAGTCTTCGAACAGATCGTCGTACAGCTCTTTAACGTGCAGGGTGTGGCCACATTTTTCAGGTCGGCCACAGATCACCATCCATGGCGTGTCAAACCTGGAATACAGCTCTTTCTTTTTGCACTTGGGGCAGGTGCCGCCGCGCATGTAGTCGGTGCCTGTGCGGTGCTTGAGCCCGARGTCGGACTGGAGGCGTTGCAACACGTCGTGGCGAAGATCTTCTTTCATGGGGTTACTTCACTGCTTTGAGGCTGTGGGACAGGGCTGCCATAAGGCGTTTTTGCGCAGCCATTGCCGGGACGTGGGCGAGAATCGCGCCGTGGCGCAGACCGTCCGCAACAAAGCGGAATTGGTCGGCGTACCAGTGCTCATTGAGGCTCAAGCGATACTGTTCACGTAGGGCGGCCAGCAACGCTTTGGCCTCTGCCGGTGGCAGTTGAGTGGTGACAATTACGGCGTTTGCCATCGTGAAACCTCGATTTCAGGCGCAGCTCACCCAAACCCACGGTGGTGGGACAGGCGATTTATTGGGTGTGTATTACGAAGCGGTGACGCGGAATCGCCCGTTGTCCGGTGCGATGAGAATGCGTTCGTAGATCAGGCTGACCGGGATTGCCCAGGCGTTGCCGGTGGCTGTGTCGATGATGACGGTGTGCGTGGACGTGCTGCTGAAAGTGTCCAACCGCTGCCGATCGCATACCGCTGACATTTCGCTGTTGGCCAGGTGTACCAATCTTTCGGCGGTCTGAGTCAGTACATCGAAATCAGCTACCAGGTGCTGCAGGGTGCGGTCGAACAGTTGCTGATCGTCGCCCAGGTGTTCGCACCGGTGCCGCTCAAGAAACGCGAGAGCCGCGGTTTTGAGCATGTCCTGATATTCCTGTACTGCGGGCAGATTGTTCATTGGCCTTTCCCCGGTTTGATGCGGTACAGGTCGATAGCTGCCAGCACTTCGGCGTGTCGTGCGGCCATGTGGAGGTTGTGAGCGTTGAGGATGATTTCGGCTTCTTCTTCGTTGATCGACCCGTCTTCCAATGCCTTGGCAATCGCTTGGTCAACGCAGCCGCGCTTCGCTGATACTTGAACCGATCGGGCATAGAGCTCGACGTTATCCAGCGTTTCGGGGTCGGCGACCGGGACAAACAATCCGCCGTACATCTGCGCAACATAGTTCGGAAAGTGGCTGGTGCCGCTGGTTTGTTCCAGCATGTAAACCTGAGCATCACTCAGCGGACTGCAACCCGCACTTTCATAGGCGTGGTTGTCGAACTTTTTGACTTTCATTCCCAAGCGAGCTGCAGCGCCTTCGCGTCCATCGGGGTAGCTGCGAATGATCTCGCGCATCGCTTCCTTGCGCGTCTCTAGAACCGGGCTTTTCATCTTCTACTTTTCCCTGTTGGTCAGTGCCGTTACTGTTCGATAACGCCGTCTTTGATACCCAGTAGTACGGCGGCGCGATGTGCCTCCCCACGGCGACAATGGCTCTGACCACTTAACACCGCGTATACGGTGCTAGGGTTCAGCTTGTGCAATTCAGCAAAATTCTTTGCGGTCTGACCGCGCTTCTCCAACGCTTCACGCGCTTGTATGCGGGCTTGCTCGCTGAGGCTTGTGTTGGGCATAGTGCAATTCCTTGCGTTTTCGTGTGATGACAAGCGCAGGATGTGGCAAAAAACTGCCATTGTAAATATGCGAGTGGAAAAATATTGACTCTTTCTGAAGAGATTGGCGCCCGTCTGCGACAACTGCGCTCTCAAGCTGGGCTGACACAAGATCAGCTAGCCGAGAAACTTGGCGTCTCAAAACGCACACAAGGGAATTACGAATCCGGCGCAAGCGATGCTCCAGCGTCTTATCTGAGTCTGGCTGCCCGCGAGCTGGGTTTTGACGTGGCTTTTATCGTCAATGGGGTCCGCACCACGCTGCCTAATGAGGCCCTTTCCGAAGTCGAAGATTGCTTGATTACCCAATATCGGAGCATCACGCCGGGCGACCAGGAAGCGATCCGTAGATTTCTGAAAGCGATGGCCGATGACGCTGCTCGACAGCAGAATTAACTTGTAACAAAGCACGGGCGGCATTTGTCGCCCCAGCGTTCTAAAGGCAGATTCCGCCCCGATAACGCCGATTCAGCAA
>NZ_JBFTLU010000325.1:0-6572 GCF_056396605.1 Pseudomonas sp. 05T35 | reverse complement strand
GGCTCGCTCCCACAGGGGAAAATTTGTTAATTCAGAAGCTGATGCGTGAAAGTTTGATATCCGGTTCGGGGCTGACGCTCAGTTGTTCGACGATCGCGTCCTGCAAACGGCTGCACAGCTGGGGGTCGGACAACGGGTGATTGCTCGCGTCGGTGATGAAGAACACGTCTTCGACCCGCTCGCCGAGGGTGGYAATCTTGGCATTCTGCAGCGACAGGTCGAATTCGAGAAAGATCGTTCCGATCCGTGCCAGCAGACCCGGACGGTCGGGGGCGCTGAGTTCCAGCACCGTCACCTGGCGCTGGGCGTCGTTGTGGATCGTCACTTGCGGTGCGAATGCAAAATGCTTGAGCTGGCGCGGCACCCGACGCTGGATGATGGTCGGGTAGTTGTCCGGGTTGCGCAGGGCCTCGGTCAGGCCGTCGCGGATCTGCTTGACCCGCGCCGGGTTGTCGCCAATCGAGTCGCCGTCGGTGTCGAGCACGATATAGGTGTCGAGGGTGAACTGGCTGGTAGAGGTGATCACCCGGGCGTCGTGAATGTTCAGGTTGAGCTGGTCCATCGCGGCCACGGTCACAGCGAAGAAGTCGTGCTGGTCCGGCGCGTAGATGAAGATCTGTGTACCGCCCTCGAATTCGCGCTGAGTGGTTTCCTTGATCAGTACCAGTGGCCCGCCATCGGCTGGCTGCTGGAGGATGGCCTCAGTGTGCCAGGCCACGTCGCCGGCGGTGTGACGCAGGAAATAATCGTCGCCCAGTTGCGACCAGAGTTGTTCGACATCGTCCGGGTCGGTGCCGCCGCGTACCAGAATATCCAGGGCGGCGCGTTGGGTCTGGCGGATCTGCTCTTCGCGATCAACCGGGTTTTCCAGGCCGCGGCGCAAGGCCCGCTTGGTTTCGGTGTAGAGCTGGCGCAACAGACTGGCGCGCCAGGAGTTCCACAATGTCGGGTTGGTGGCGTTGATGTCCGAAACGGTCAGCACATACAGGTAATCGAGGCGGGTTTCGTCGCCGACGATCTGCGCGAAGTCGTGGATCACTTGCGGGTCGGACAGGTCTTTGCGCTGGGCCGTGGTTGACATCACCAGGTGGTTTTGCACCAGCCAGACAATCAGTCGGCTGTCCCACACGGGCAGTTGATGGCGTTGGCAAAACGCTTCGGCGTCGACCGCCCCGATATCCGAGTGATCGCCATGCCGGCCCTTGCCGATGTCGTGGTACAGCCCGGCAAGGTAGATCAGCTCCGGCTTGGGCAGCTTGCCCATGAGCTTGCTGGCCAGCGGGAATTTCTCGGACACCTGGGTGTACTGCAATTTGCGCAGGTGTTTGATCAGGTTCAGCGTGTGGGCGTCGACCGTATAAATATGGAACAGGTCGTGCTGCATTTGCCCGACGATGAAACCGAACTCCGGCAGGTAGCGCCCGAGAATGCCGTAACGGTTCATCCGTCGCAGGTTGCGGTGGATGCCGATCTTGCACTTGAACAGTTCGATGAACAGGCTGGTATTGCGAATGTCATTGCGGAAATCGTCGTCGATCAGGTGCCGGTGTTCTCGCAGCAGACGAATGGTGTCAGCCCGCACGCCCTTGATTTCCGGTTGTTGGGCCATCAGCACGAAAATTTCCAGCATGGCAAACGGCGTGCGTCT
Organism: Pseudomonas sp. 05T35; assembly: GCF_056396605.1. NCBI lineage: Bacteria > Pseudomonadati > Pseudomonadota > Gammaproteobacteria > Pseudomonadales > Pseudomonadaceae > Pseudomonas > Pseudomonas sp. 05T35. The sequence continues at coordinate 4,924 of NZ_JBFTLU010000325.1, read as the reverse complement.
GAACACGTTGGTGTTGATTGCCTCGATGTAGCCGTCATGCAACTGGAAGCGCGAGTTGATCGGTTGCGGCGGCGCTTCGTCTTCCGGTGCGAGGATGACTTCCTCGAAATGCTGGATGATCAGGTCGCTGAGCTGGGCAATGCTCATTACCACCCGGTAGTACTGCTGCATGAAGTTTTCGATGGCGTGCTTGGCGTCATCGCCTTCAAAACCCAGCAGCCCGGCGATCGAGCGCTGGTGGTCGAACAGCAGGCGGTCTTCGGCGCGGCCGGCGAGCATGTGCAGGGCGTAGCGGACCTTCCACAAAAACTCCTGGGACGAGGCCAGCAGGGCGTTTTCGCTTTCGACCWGGAAGCCTTCGCCCGCCAGTGCACGCAGGTTGAGCGTGCCGTATTGGCGGCGTGCCACCCAGAGAATCGTCTGAATATCCCGTAGGCCGCCAGGCGAACCTTTGACGTTGGGTTCCAGGTTGTATTCGGTGTCGTTGTATTTGTGGTGACGGGCCTTTTGTTCGGCGCGTTTGGCCAGAAAAAACTCCTTGGCCGGCCACATGTGCTCGGTGCTGGTGACATCGAGCATGCGCTGGCGCAAGTGCTCGGGGCCGGCAATGGTGCGGCTCTCCATCAGGTTGGTGATGATGGTCAGGTCGGCGCGGGCTTGTTCGGCGCATTCGTCCACCGAGCGTACGCTCTGGCCAACTTCCAGGCCGATGTCCCATAGCAGCGTCAGAAAGCGCTCGATGGAGTCGCGGAAAACTTCGTGATCGGCGTTGTCCAGCAGAATCAGCAAATCGATGTCGGAGTAGGGGTGCAGCTCGCCGCGACCGTAGCCGCCGACCGCGACCAGCGCGATGTCGGCGTCTTCACTCCAATTGAACTGCTCCCAGGCCTGTTGCAGGATGTTGTCGACGAACCAGGCGCGATCCTCGATCAGCCGGCGAATATCCCGTCCGCTGCGAAATCGCGCGTCGAGCACCTCTTGTGCCTGGCGGATGGCCTTCTTGAAGGCCGCGATCGGGCTTGCCTTCAGGGCCAGTTCGGCCTGGAACTGGCCGCGGTCGAAGAGTTCGGGATCCACCTGCGGCATCGATTGGCTTTCCTTCTATAGGCTGGGTGCGGAGCTTGTCGGATCAGGCCGAAACGCGAGGGATGGTGTCATCGCTGCGCAGGGTGAAGATTTCATAGCCGGTTTCGGTCACCAGCAGGGTGTGCTCCCACTGGGCCGACAGCTTGCGATCCTTGGTGATCGCGGTCCAGCCATCGCCGAGTACCTTGGTGTCGGCACGGCCCTGATTGATCATCGGCTCGATGGTGAAGGTCATGCCGGCTTTCAGTTCCATGCCGGTACCGGCGCGGCCGTAATGCAGGATTTGCGGTTCTTCGTGGAATACCTTGCCGATGCCGTGACCGCAGAACTCGCGAACCACCGAGAAGCCGTTCTTTTCAGCGTGCTTCTGGATGACTTCGCCGATATCGCCGAGGCGGCAGCCAGGCTTGACCAGTTGGATGGCCTTGTACATGCATTCCTGGGTGACTTGCGACAGGCGCTCGGCCCAGACCGGCACGGTGCCGACGTGGAACATACGGCTGGTGTCGCCGTGATAGCCATCCTTGATCACGGTGACGTCGATGTTCAGCGTGTCGCCATCTTTAAGCGGCTTCTCGTTCGGGATGCCGTGGCAGACCACGTGGTTGATCGACGTGCAGATCGACTTCGGAAAGCCCTTATAGTTGAGCGGGGCAGGGATGGCTTTCTGCTCGTTGACGATGTAGTCGTGGCAGATGCGGTCCAGCTCTTCGGTCGTGACGCCCGGCTTGACGTATTCGGCAATCATTTCCAGTACATCGGCGGCAAGCTTGCCGGCGATACGCATTTTTGCGATGTCCTCTGGGGTTTTGAGGGTGACGGTCATACAGGTTCTCTCTACGCTCAGCGGCGCTTTCTATACGGAATGGGCTCTGCGTGATGCTGCTCGCAGCCCTGAAAAACATGATTCTACCAGACGATCACGGCGAATCCGTGCCTCTGTGCGTCGCTTCTCTTTATAGAATGGCGCATTCTGGGGGGATTCCAAGGGCCGGAGCAAAAGCACTGATCGGCTTTTAAGAATCCGGGTTTCGTTTTCGCCCTCCTTGTGATATAAAATGCGCCGCTTTCCGGGTATACCCCGAAAAGCTTAAATCCACACACGTGTCGACACGATGACCTGGGTGCCTTCAGCTGATGCTGCTGGTTGGTCATTGGGATACGTGGAGGCCAAACCCGACTTATTAAGGAACTATCATGTCCCAAGTCAACATGCGCGATATGCTGAAGGCCGGTGTGCACTTCGGTCACCAGACCCGTTACTGGAACCCGAAAATGGGTAAGTACATTTTCGGCGCGCGTAACAAGATCCACATCATCAACCTTGAAAAAACCCTGCCAATGTTCAACGAAGCTCTGACTTTCGTAGAGCGTCTGGCCCAGGGCAAAAACAAGATTCTGTTCGTCGGCACCAAGCGTTCCGCTGGCAAGATCGTTGCTGAAGAAGCAGCACGTTGCGGTTCGCCGTACGTCGATCACCGCTGGTTGGGCGGCATGCTGACCAACTTCAAAACCATCCGTGCTTCCATCAAGCGTCTGCGTGACCTTGAAGTGCAAGCCGAAGACGGTACTTTCGCCAAGCTGACCAAGAAAGAGGCGCTGATGCGCACTCGCGACCTGGAAAAGCTCGATCGTTCCCTGGGTGGTATCAAGGACATGGGCGGTCTGCCTGACGCTCTGTTCGTTATCGACGTTGATCACGAGCGCATCGCGATCACCGAAGCCAACAAGCTGGGCATCCCGGTTATCGGCGTAGTCGATACCAACAGCAGCCCGGAAGGCGTTGACTACATCATCCCAGGTAACGATGACGCAATCCGCGCTATCCAGCTGTACATGGGTTCGATGGCTGACGCTGTAATCCGCGGTCGCAACCACGTTGCTGGCGGCACCGAGCAGTTCGTTGAAGAAGCTCCGGTAGCAGCAGCTGAGTAATTGACGCCTTGGCGTTGACTCAGTAAGCAAAAAGGGGGCTTGGCCCCCTTTTTGCCACCTCGAAAACCATTTGTTGGCGCCTGTTTTCAGGGTGTCGCTACTGCATCTGTAATGTGCAGCAGCTAACAAGGGTGGTTCGGGAAGAATTGAACGCCCGTTCGATCGGGTGGAATGGTTGATAACCTATCCAAGAGGAATTTTGAAATGGCAGAGATTACTGCAGCGTTGGTCAAAGAACTGCGCGAGCGTACTGGCGAAGGCATGATGGACTGCAAGAAAGCCTTGACCAAGGCTGGCGGCGACATCGAGAAAGCCATTGATGACATGCGTGCTTCGGGCGCCATCAAGGCTGCCAAGAAAGCAGGCAACATTGCTGCTGAAGGCCAAAGACATCGCTATGCACGTAGCTGCCAGCAACCCTGAGTTCCTGCTGCCGTCGGAAGTTTCCGCTGAAGCCATCGAACGCGAAAAAGCCGTGTTCATGAGCCTCAACGAAGACAAGATCAAAGGCAAGCCAGCCGAAATCGTTGAAAAAATGGTTGCCGGTCGTATCACCAAGTTCCTGGCTGAAGCCAGCCTGGTTGAGCAGGCGTTCGTCAAGAACCCTGAAATCAAGGTCGGTGAGCTGGCCAAGAAAGGCGGCGCTGAAATCGTTTCCTTCACTTACTTCAAAGTAGGCGAAGGCATCGAGAAGCCAGTCGACAACTTCGCTGAAGAAGTTGCTGCACAGCTGGCTGCCAGCAAGCAATAAGACGGTTTTTTAACTGTCGCCCTGAAGAGGCTGCCCGCTCACGCGCGCAGCCTCTTTTCAGATGGGGAAGCCAATTTATTTGGTTTTCCGTCGGAACTGGCTTACAAAGCCGTGTTCTGATGGCGCTGTGATAGCGTCACGTTAGAGTGAACGCAGGCTGCAAACAGCCCGCAAAGAATTTTTTAAAATACGCCGCAGGAGAGATTCGCAATGGCTCAGCAGGGCAGTGGTTATCAGGCTCGCTATAAACGCATTCTACTCAAGCTTAGCGGCGAGGCCCTGATGGGCTCCGAAGAGTTCGGGATCGACCCCAAGGTTCTGGATCGCATGGCGCTGGAAGTCGGCCAACTGGTCGGTATCGGTGTTCAGGTCGGTCTGGTGATTGGTGGTGGTAATCTGTTCCGAGGCGCGGCACTGAGTGCAGCCGGCATGGATCGGGTGACTGGCGACCACATGGGCATGCTGGCCACTGTAATGAACGCCCTGGCCATGCGTGACGCGCTGGAACGTGCGAATATCTCGGCCATCGTGATGTCGGCTATTTCGATGGTAGGCGTGACCGATCACTACGATCGCCGCAAAGCCATGCGCCACCTGAACTCCAAGGAAGTGGTCATTTTCGCTGCCGGTACCGGCAACCCGTTCTTCACCACGGACTCGGCAGCCTGCTTGCGTGCGATCGAGATCGATGCTGACGTCGTGTTGAAGGCGACCAAGGTTGATGGTGTGTACACCGCTGACCCATTCAAAGACCCGCATGCCGAGAAGTTCGATCATCTGACCTACGATGAGGTACTGGATCGCAAGCTGGGTGTGATGGATCTGACGGCTATTTGCCTGTGCCGCGACCACAAGATGCCGCTGCGGGTATTTAATATGAACAAGCCCGGCGCCCTGCTGAACATCGTACATGGCGGCGCTGAAGGAACCCTGATCGAGGAAGGCGAACAATGATCAACGAAATCAAGAAAGACGCTCAAGAGCGCATGACCAAATCCCTGGAGTCCCTGGCTCACGCTTTTGGTCAGATTCGTACAGGTAAGGCGCACCCAAGTATCCTGGGCAGTGTGATGGTGCCTTACTACGGTTCGGATACTCCTTTGAGCAGCGTGGCCAACGTCACCGTGAAGGACTCCCGGACCCTGCAAGTCG
>NZ_JBFTLU010000324.1:0-5343 GCF_056396605.1 Pseudomonas sp. 05T35 | reverse complement strand
AGACAGCGTAAACCCTGTGGGAGCGAGCCTGCTCGCGATAGCGTCAGTCCTGTCACCACCAACGTCGGAACCTGAACAATGCCAACCCTCACCACCTACACAACCACCATCGCCCCCGACTGGGTCGACTACAACGGCCATCTGCGCGATGCGTTTTACCTGCTGATCTTCAGCTACGCCACCGATGCGCTGATGGATCAATTGGGCATGGACAGCAACAACCGCGAAGCCAGCGGCAACTCGCTGTTCACCCTCGAACTGCACCTCAATTACCTGCACGAAGTGAAGCTCGGCGCCGAGGTCGAGGTGCACACCCAGATCATTGGTCACGACCGTAAACGCCTGCACCTCTATCACAGCCTGCATCTGGTCGGCGACGAAAAGGAATTGGCGGGCAACGAACAAATGCTGCTRCACGTCGACCTCGCGGGGCCACGCTCGGCACCGTTCAGCGAGCCGGTACTGAACAAACTGCTGGCCATGACCGCATTGCAATCGGACCTGCCCACCCCTGCCTACATTGGCCGCGTGATCGCCCTACCGCCTGAAAAATAACAATCAAGACAAGGAGCTCGCATGAACACCGCCGCCGCTGTTGCCGACTTCCGCAGTTACCCTTTGATCAGTGCGTTGACCACCGTGCAAACCCTGGCGGATCACGTGCTGGTGAAGTGGGCCGATGGTCGGGTCAGCCCCTTTCATCATCAATGGTTGCGCGACAACTGTCCGTGCCCGGTTTGCGTGTATGCCGTGACCCGCGAACAGGTGCTGGAAATCGTCGATGTCGCTGAAGATCTGTCCCCCTCCGTAGCCCAAGTGGATGCGCAGGGCTGTCTGTCTATCGACTGGCTCGACGGCCATACCAGCCGCTTCGATCCCGGCTGGTTGCGTGCTCACGCCTATGACGATGAATCCCGCGCCGAACGTTGTGCCGGCAAACCGAAAAGCCAACTGTGGAACAGCCAACTGAAGCTGCCGGTGTTCGAGTACCAGGCGGTGATGGACGATCCCAAGGCACTGCTGCAATGGCTTCTGGCACTGCGCGATATCGGCCTGTCCCAAGTACGCGGCATCCCTACCGAACCCGGCTCGCTGACACACATCGCCAAGCGGATTTCGTTTATCCGCGAGAGCAATTTCGGCGTTTTGTTCAACGTGCAATCCAAGGCCGACGCCGACAGCAACGCTTACACCGCGTTCAACCTGCCACTGCACAGCGATCTGCCGACACGAGAGTTGCAACCGGGGCTGCAATTTCTGCATTGCCTGGTCAATGACGCGAACGGTGGCGAGAGCATTTTTGTCGACGGGTTTGCCATTGCCGACGCCTTGCGTCAGGAAGACCCCGAGGCCTTCCGGGCGCTGTGCGAGATCCCCGTGGAGTTTCGCAACAAGGACCGCCACAGCGACTACCGCTGCCTGGCACCGATCATCGCCCTCGATACGCTGGGGCACGTGTCGGAAATCCGCATGGCGAATTTCCTGCGGGGGCCGTTCGATGCATCGGTCGAGCAAATGCCCAGGTTGTACCGGGCCTATCGACGGTTTATCGCCATGACCCGCGAAGCGCGTTTCAGGCTTATCACCCGACTCAATCCTGGTGAAATGTGGTGCTTCGACAACCGCCGAACCCTGCATGCCCGTAACGCTTTCGACCCCAGCAGCGGCGCCCGGCATTTCCAGGGCTGCTACATCGATCGCGATGAATTGTTGTCGCGCATTTTGGTGTTGCAACGTTAGACCGCGTCATCGTTCATCGTCGGAACGCCGCCCGGAGCAGGCTCGCTCCCACAGGGGTATGCGATCCCATGTGGGAGCGAGCCTGCTCGCGATGGCGGTAGACCGGACACCCATAACGACCTGATTCACAGACAAAAAAAAGCCCCGATCAAGCCGTGACAGGATCGAGGCAGAAGTTACTGTTGAGGAGCTGTTGCGCGAGGGTGACCAAACCTTCGTGAAGCCAGCTGAGTCCAGTGTGCCGACTCCCCACTCACGCAAGTTAGTCGAAAACGACCTGTTCATAGGTATAGCGGCCATTGCGACAAATCGTCCTTGCCCCGTCCCATCACCCCTACCAGAATCGAACCACGACACCGTTCCCTGAAGAAGGATTGCGTCATGATGCACGCTGATTTGATTGACCAGGAAGACCTGTTGGGCCAGCTCAAGGCACGCGGATTTGAAGTCCCGATGGGGGCCACTGCAGAGCAGGCCTGTGAATGCGCGGTACGTGGCCTGGATGACATGCGAGCCTATGAGCTGCGCAAAATGGTCAAGGACATGTACACCAGCAGCGCAACGATTCTGCCCGCCGTGCGCCAGGCGATCGACAAGCAACTGCTGCCGGCATTGGCGCTGTACCAGCAAAGCCGTAGCGCCTGATAGATCACCATCGCGAGCAGGCTCGCTCCCACATTGGTTTTGTGTCGTTCACAGATCCAGTGTGGGAGCGAGCAGGCTCGCGATGAAGGCGCTGCGGTTTAGAGCCTTACACTAGCGAAAGTCGACTCGTTACGCGCCTGACTCAACGCCGACATCGGCCCGGACAACGGTGCCAGCACCAGTGCCTGCGGAATCGGCATCATCGCCACCTGTTGGGTGGTGTTGGAACCGACGCGCTCGTCACGCGGTGGAATGCCGAAGTATTCGCGGTAGCACTTGGAGAAGTGCGGTGTGGACACAAAGCCGCAGACCGAGGCCACTTCGATGATCGACATCGGCGTTTGCTTGAGCAATTGCCGGGCGCGGATCAGCCGCAGCTTGAGGTAGTAGCGCGACGGCGAGCAGTGCAGGTATTTCTGGAACAGCCGCTCCAGCTGACGACGTGAAACGGCGACATACACCGCCAGTTCATCGAGGTCGATCGGCTCTTCAAGGTTGGCCTCCATCAGCGCGACGATTTCCTGCAACTTCGGCTGATTGGTGCCGAGCATGTGCTTGAGCGGCACGCGCTGGTGATCCTGTTCATTGCGGATGCGCTCGTAGACGAACATTTCCGAGATTGCTGCCGACAGTTCACGGCCATGGTCGCGACTGATCAGGTGCAGCATCATGTCCAGTGGCGCGGTGCCGCCGGAGCTGGTGAACCGGTTACGGTCGAGGGTGAACAAGCGAGTGCTCATGGCCACCCGCGGGAAAGCTTCCTGCATCGACGCCAGACATTCCCAGTGCACGCTGCAATCGAAACCATCCAGCAGACCGGCACACGCCAGGGCCCAGCTACCGGTGCAGACCGCACCGAGACGGCGCGACTGACGGGCCTGGCTTTGCAGCCACGACACGTGTTCACGGGTTACGGTGCGTTGAATGCCGATGCCGCCACAGACAATCACGGTGTCCAGGGCCGGGGCTTTGTGCATGGAGGCGTCAGGAGTGATTTGCAGGCCGTCACTGGCCCAGACCTGACCGCCATCAACGGTGAGGGTGCTCCAGCGATACAGCTCGCGACCGGACAATTGGTTGGCCATGCGCAGGGGTTCTACGGCAGAAGCCAGGGAAATCAGCGTGAAATTGTCCAGCAGCAAAAAGCCGATGGATTGAGGCGCACGGTTCTGGGGTTGGGCCCCTGAGTTGAACGACGTCATCGCGGTATCTCCTCACACAAAGCGGGTGATGGCCTCAGGCGGAGGCTCTTGTTATGGCCATCGTTCTCTTGCGTGAGACGGGGCTTTGTTATGACAGAGCAATTGCCATGCCTAAAGTTGAATGCGCATTCAATAACTCCTGAAAACGACGTCGCGATGTGTCTATATGTGTCTATAGAGCTCAGTCGACGCGTAAGGGTTATCAGGCTGGCAGATGCCCTACCCCGCGGGGTGTGAGCAAATCGGTAGCACTTTTTGGAAGCGCATCAACAGTGCCGGGGAAGAGTGTCACCCAAGGCACAGGTGACGAGCGGTCAGAGCCCGGAATGACGTCTGACCGTTGGGGTATTTGTTGCCTGATTGCGACGCGCTAAAAGGTGGCGCTCAGTTGGATCAGTGTTCACTTAACGCGCAGTTTTGACTGGTTCGCCCTCTTCGCGAGCAGGCTCGCTCCCACAGGATTTGCGCTGCCAATGTGGGAGCGAGCCTGCTCGCGATAGGGTCAATTGGGTCTCAGCACTCTACCGCGCTGACCGCCAACCCACCGCGCGATGTCTCTTTGTATTTATCGTGCATGTCGGCGCCGGTATCGCGCATAGTGCGGATCACCCGGTCCAGCGAGATGAAGTGTTGACCGTCACCGCGCAGGGCCATTTGTGCAGCGTTGATAGCCTTCACCGCGGCAATCGCGTTGCGCTCGATGCACGGCACCTGCACCAGTCCGCCGACCGGGTCGCACGTCAGGCCAAGGTTGTGCTCCAGGCCGATTTCCGCCGCGTTGCAGAGTTGCTCCGGCGTCGCACCAAGAATCTCCGCCAGCCCTGCCGCCGCCATCGCGCAGGCCGAACCGACTTCACCCTGGCAACCGACTTCAGCACCGGAAATCGAGGCGTTCTTTTTACACAGGATCCCGACCGCCGCCGCACCGAGGAAATAGTCGACGACGTTAGCGTCCGTCACCGCCTCGCTGAACTTCATGAAGTAGTGCAACACCGCCGGGATGATCCCGGCCGCGCCGTTAGTCGGTGCCGTGACCATCCGCCCGCCTGCCGCATTTTCTTCGTTGACCGCGAGGGCGAACAGGTTGACCCACTCCATGGCGCTCAAGGTCGAGCCGATCACGTTGGGCTTGTTCAACTCTTGCAGGCTGCGATGCAGCTTAGCGGCACGGCGGCGTACATTCAGACCGCCAGGCAGGATGCCTTCGTGCTTGAGACCCTGCTCGACGCAGTCCTGCATGGCGCGCCAGAGTTTCATCAGGCCGCTGCGGATTTCCTCTTCCGAACGCCAGACCTTTTCGTTCGCCATCATCAATTCGGCGACGCGCAAATTGTGTTTCTTGCACAGGGCAAGCAGCTCCGCTGCGCTGGAAAAATCGTAAGGCAACACGGTGCTGTCCAGATCGACCACGCCGCTTGAAGCCTGCGCCTCATCAACGACAAAACCACCGCCGACTGAATAGTAGGTGTCGCGGTGCAACTCACCGTTTTCACCTTCAGCCACCAGGGTCATCGCATTGGGATGGAATGGCAGGTTCTCATCGATCAGGCGCATGTCCCGGGCCCAGATGAAGGGCACCGGCAAGCGACCGTCGAGCAACAGTGTGTGGGTTTCACGCAGGGTTTCGATGCGAATGCCGATTTGCGACGGGTCAATCGCGTCCGGCCATTCGCCCATCAAACCCATGATCACCGCATTGTCGCTGCCGTGACCGATGCCGGTGGCCGACAACGAACCGAACAGCTGGACCTCGATC
>NZ_JBFTLU010000323.1:0-5353 GCF_056396605.1 Pseudomonas sp. 05T35 | reverse complement strand
CACTGACCTTGCCGTTGGACAGTTCCTTGACGAACAGCGTGTAAATCTCTTCGCCGCTGGTATCGAGGCTGTAGGCCAGGCGCTGGTGGTCCGGGCTGATGCTGAAGGCGCCCAGCGAGAAAAAACCGCCATTGGCCAGCTCATTGGGGTCGAGCAGCAGCTGTTCCTGGCTTTCATCGACCAGCAGGCTGTCGTCGGCCGGGCGCGGGCAGCGGTAATGCCGGGCATATTCGTCACCGGCGACGGTGCGGGTGTAATACAGGTAGGGGCCCCACGGGGAGGGCAGCGACAGGTCGGTTTCGAGAATCCGGCTTTTTATTTCGTTGAACAGGGTTTCTCGCAGCTCGGCCTGGTCGGCCAGTTGTGCTTCCTGATAGCTGTTTTCAGCCTTGAGGTAGTCGAGCACCTGTGCGCTGTCGCGCTCCTGCAGCCAGGCGTACGGGTCATCGCCGTCGGCCTTGTGGGCAATCGGGGCGCTGCAAACGTGGGCGGAAAGGGGCATGAAGGACTCTCGGGCGTAATGTAAAAATGGCTTCACAGACAGCGGGGCAGCCTGATCGGTGAAAAGCCGTTATCATAAGCGCCTCTTTGCCTGCCTTGCCATGGACACCATGACCGAGAACGACTATCTGATCGCTTGGGGCCTTTACGCCTTTGCCGCTTTAGGCTGCCTGTTGGTGTGGATGCGGCTGACCCGCTGGATGTGGCGCTGGTTGCGCGAGCCACTGCGTCTGCTCATGGTCGTGCTGTTGTTCAGCCCGACCATTATCGACCCGGTGAAGGAAAAATTCGCCCCGGCCATCGCCATTACCGCCCTGGACCTGCTGTTCAAGGTTGGTAACAACATCTGGCGCGCGATCTCCGACCTGGTCATGTACAGCATGATCGCCTTCGGCATTTACCTGATCTTCGCGTTGATCCGCTTTCCCATCGAGCGCGCCGCCAATGCTCGCAAGGAGCGGGAGGCCGCCGCGAAAGCCGCTGCCAAGGCTGCCGATCCGGATGATGACCAGCCCTTCGGCGGTGCTGGCGATGATCGTTATGGTCGTCCGCCGGTGCCAAGCAACCCCCAGCGTTCGCGAGTTGAACCCCGTCTTTGACGTTGCCCCGGCATTGAAGCGAGAGTCCAGGCATGTGTGAATTATTGGGCATGAGCGCCAATGTACCGACCGATATCGTGTTCAGCTTCACCGGGCTGATGCAACGTGGTGGTCGAACCGGCCCGCATCGGGACGGTTGGGGGATCGGGTTCTATGAAGGTCGCGGCCTGCGCTTGTTTCAGGACCCGGCGGCGAGTTGTGAGTCCGAAGTCGCGCAGCTGGTACAGCGCTATCCGATCAAAAGCGAAGTGGTGATCGGGCATATCCGCCAGGCCAACGTCGGCAAGGTCTGCCTGTCCAACACCCACCCGTTCGTGCGTGAGTTGTGGGGCCGCAACTGGTGCTTCGCGCATAACGGCCAACTCGCCGACTTCCAGCCAACCGCCAGTTTTTACCGGCCAATCGGCGACACCGACAGTGAAGCGGCATTCTGCGATGTGCTCAACCGCGTACGTGAAGCCTTCCCGGAGCCGGTTGAAGTCGAGCAGTTGCTGCCGAGCCTGGTGGCGGCGTGCGCCGAGTATCGCAGCAAAGGTGTGTTCAACTGCCTGTTGAGCGACGGCGACTGGCTGTTCTGTTATTGCTCGAGCAAATTGGCGCACATCACCCGGCGCGCACCGTTTGGTCCGGCACGCTTGAAGGATGCGGACGTCATCGTCGACTTCCAGGCCGAAACCACCCCCAACGATGTGGTGACGGTCATTGCCACCGAACCCCTGACCGAAAACGAAACCTGGACCCGTTACGAACCGGGCCAATGGAGCCTGTGGCGACGCGGCGAATGCGTCAGCCAGGGCAAGACCGAATAAGGAACACCTTTCTATGTTGCTCAGTTATTTGCGRCTGGTGTTGTTTGCGATCGGCCTGTTGGTGGGTGTGCAGGTACCGGGTTTCATCAACGACTACGCCAAGCGGGTCGAGGCGCACCTGATCGAAGCGCAGACCGGCTTGCGAGGGTTCCAAGGCACCGCCGAGCAGTTCTTCAAGGGCGATCTGCAAGCATTGGTTGCTCATTACCGTGCCAGTGACGACCCGGTGTTTCGCAGCGATGCCGACAGCCTGAGCACCTTGCTCACTCGCCAATTGGCGCTGGACAAGCAATTCCAGGCCATGCAAGGCCCGTGGTACATCCGCGTCCTGCAAGTGGTGTTGGCGGCTGACCCGGATATTCGCAAGGAAACCTGGAACGGCTACAGCTACCAGCTATTGCTGACGCCTGAAGCCATGGGCTGGGGGCTGAGCGGGGCGATGTTGCTGTCGTTCGGGCTGGAATGCCTGTTCCGCCTGATCGACTGGGTGGTGTTGGGCGGCAAGCGCCTGCGCCAGAGCCGGCCGATTGAAGAGCGCGATTTACGCGGTTTGTAACGCCATCGAAAGTGCAGGAGCCGGCACGCCGGCTCCTGTTTTATTTACCAGTCGATCGAGTAGCTCATGCTCAACGTACGGCCTTCGGCGTTGGCGAACGGCGCTTTGGCATTGGCCTGGGCGAACAGGTTGACGTACGTACGGTCGGTCAGGTTGTACACCCCGCCTTCAAGACGCCCGACCGGCAATCGCACCGAGCCCAGCAGGTCCACCAGCGTATAGCCCTTGATGTCGCGCCCGTTGTTGTCCTTGGCGGCGGCGTCGTAACTGGCCAGGCGCATGCCTTGCAAACGCAGGGTGTAGTCATCTTCGGTGTAGCCGACGAACAGCGTGGTTTTGGCTGGTGAGATGCGTGTCGCCGGCAGGTCGATCCATTTGCCGTTCTGCTCGGTCTCGCCCTTGGCCCACGCGTAAGTGCCCCCCACCGACCAGTGATCGGTCGCGCGGTAGGTCAGGCTGTTTTCGATGCCGCGCACCCGTTCCTTCTGGTTGATCAGGCGCAKGACGCGATCGTTGGCATCGTAGAACTGGGTTACGTCCGAGGTGTTTTCATACACGGTGACATCGGCCTGCCACTGGTCCCAGTTGCCGCGCCAGCCCAACTCGTAGCTGTCGACCTTGATGGCCTGGGCGTTGAGGCTCTGGATGTCGAAGGTACTGTTCACATCACGCAAGAAGCGCTGGATATCCGGCAGCGAAAATCCCTGGCTGTAATTGGCGAAGAGGTCCTGGTTCTCGCTCAGGTGATAGACCGCGCCCAGGTTGTACAGCGTGGCGTCATATTTGAGGGTGTCGCCGGGCAGGGTGGCGCGAACGCCGGTCTGGACGATCTGACCGTAGGCGATGCTGTCGGCGACCTCACTTTCGATCCACTCGCGGCGCACACCGCCACGCAATGTCCAGTCGCCAACGTCCCAGGACATCTGCCCGAACAGCGCCTTGGTGGTGGTTTCGAGATCCGGGCCCATCTCGAAGGTGGTGCCGGTCTTGGTGTAGGTCAGCCCTTTGAGGGTGTACTGGTCACCCCGCTGGCGCGAGCGTTCGTGATCGTAGTCGGCGCCCCAGACCAGATTGCCCGTAGCGCTGCCGATGGCCGGCAACGGCGTGTCGATGGCCGCGCGCAAGCCATAGACATCCTGCACGCTGTTGTTGTCGGCGATCCCGGCCTTGCCCCGCGACAGGTCCGGGAAGAACAGCGCATCGGCCCGGCGCCAGTAACTTTCCAGTTGCAGGCCCTGACCGTAGAAGTCCTTGTCGGTGTAGTTGAGGTTGACCGCCTGGTTATGGGTGTAGGGCTGGTCGYCGAGTTTCAGCCCTTTGACCGCTACGGCTTGCTGCAGGTTTTTCGGGTCTTTGGTGAAGTCCGTGTCCTGCTGGTCCTTGTAGTCCTGCAGCGACAGGCTGAGTTTTTTGTCGGCATCCAGTTCGTAACCGAAACGACCTTGCAGGTCATAGGTTTCGGTGTCCATGTTGCTGCCCTGGGAGGTGTCCTGGGGGATGCGCTTGCCGTTGCCATCGAACTGATCGTTGCGCTGGGTCAGGTCGGCGGATACGTACCAGTCCAGCGCGTCCTTGCGCCCGGTCGCACTCTGGAAAGCTTCGTAGGCGAAGCCTTTGCTGTTGAGGTTGTTGCCGCTGGTCAGGCCCAGTTTGCTGCTGTAGGCAATGTCCTGGCCCTGGTTGCGCTTGGTGATGATGTTGATGATGCCGCCCGAAGCGCCGGCACCGTAGATGCTGCTGGCGCCGGAAATCACTTCGATGCGCTCGATGCTGGCCGGCGCAATGCTGTTGAGCTGGCGGAAGTTATCGCGCGTGGCGTTCTGCGATACGCCGTCGATCAACACCAGCATGTTGCGCCCGCGCAGGGTCTGGCCAAAGTTGCTCATCCCGCCGCTGGACGGCGCAAGGCCGGGCACCAGTTGTCCGAGAATGTCGGAGACCCGGCGACCCGCGCCGCTCTGCTCGCGGACTTGCTGTTCGTCGATGACCTGCACCGAGCCCGGAATCGAGGCAATGCTCGCTTCGCTGCGAGTCGCCGAGACGACGGTGGCTTGCATGTTCAGGGTGCCGGGTTGCTGCTCGGTCTCCTCGGCCCAGGTCTGGGCGCTGAAGGAGCCAAGCAGCGGAATCAACAGAGAAAGTTTGGTTCGGGTCATGACGTGGTCTTTTTAGTTTTGATAAGTGTGGGTAGATAAGGGTGTGGGGCCGGGTGTGGAGGTGAAACTCCGCACCCAGCGAATCCCGATGGCGGCCAGTGCGTAAGTCAGCGCCACCAGCCAGAAGCTGTGGTTCAGCCCCACCAGCCCCATGCCGATCCCGCCGAGTACGGCACCAAGCAAGGCGCCAGCCTTGGCCGCGCTGTTGCCGAGGCCGAGGGCAAAACCCTGTTGGCTTGAAGCAACGGTGTTGGCGATCAGTGCATAGGCGACCGGCAGCAGGGCGCCTTGCCAGACACCCCAGACCAGCCGGCTGACGAGGAACCCCAGCCATTCGTTGGCCAGTGCCGTGGCCGCCAGTGTCAGGGCGCACAGCCAGGCGACGCCTTCGATGACGCGCAAGGTGTAGGCCGGTTGCCAGCGGTCGAACAGGCGTCCCCACAGTGGGGCGGAAATGGCCAGGGTCGCGGCGCTCGCCGCATAAGTGGCGCCGATCAGCCAGCTCGGTGCGTGCAGAATCTCGGCGACGTACAGCGCGTAGAACGGCTGCGGCATCATCTTCGCGGCCTGAATCAACACGATCACCAGCAGGATTCCACCGAGCCAGCCTTTGGGCAGGACCACCGGCGCAAGCGGTTTTTTCGTCGTGGCGCGCGCCTTGTCGGCCGGAAGGAAAAAACTCCCCAGTGCGCACAGCAGGCAAATCGCCGTCGCGCCATAACAGAGCAGGGC
>NZ_JBFTLU010000322.1:0-9006 GCF_056396605.1 Pseudomonas sp. 05T35 | reverse complement strand
GGCGAAGTCTCGCGCCAACTGACGGATCTGCTCGGCCGGCACGGCGCACAGCGGGCTCATGACCTCGGCACTAAAGGATGCGACGGCCTGACGAACCTCCTCCAGCCCGTCTACCGGCAAATGACTGTCACGGCTCAAGCCTTCGGCGAACACGGTATTGAGCAACCCGAATAACAGCGCCGCATCACCGCCTGGACGGACAAATATATGTTGATCGGCAATCGCTGCCGTTTCGCTGCGACGCGGATCGACCACCACCACTTTGCCGCCCCGGGCCTGAATCGCCTTCAAGCGTTTTTCGACATCCGGCACGGTCATGATGCTGCCGTTGGAGGCCAGCGGATTACCGCCCAGGATCAGCATGAAATCGGTGTGATCGATGTCCGGGATCGGCAGCAGCAAACCATGGCCGTACATCAAATGGCTGGTGAGATGTTGAGGCAATTGATCGACTGAAGTTGCAGAGAAACGATTGCGGGTTTTGAGCAAGCCGAGGAAGTAATTGCTGTGGGTCATCAACCCATAGTTGTGCACGCTGGGGTTGCCCTGATAAACCGCGACGGCGTTCTGGCCATGGCGCTCCTGAATCGCCGACAGGCGTTCAGCTACCAGAGCGAAAGCCTCGTCCCAGGCAATCGCTTTCCACTCGCTGCCGACCCGCAGCATCGGCTGTCGCAGGCGGTCGGGGTCGTTCTGGATATCTTGCAGCGCCACTGCCTTGGGGCAGATATGGCCGCGACTGAAGCTGTCCTGCGGATCACCCTTGATCGAGGTGATTTGCACGCCAGCGTCTTCGGTTGCAGTGGTTTCGATGGTCAAGCCGCAAATGGCTTCACACAGGTGGCAGGCACGGTGATGAAGAGTCTTGGTCATGGCCATTCTCTGTTTTATTCGAGGCAACCTGTATCAGGTTGCGGGAACAAAACTATGGGCTGTGACCGAGCGCTGCGCCAGCGACGTTCGTCTTGTGAATCGAGCCCCATCAGGCCCGCCGATATTAGCCCTGGGGAAGCCTGGAGGGCGCTTGAAGCTGGATTTCCTGGACGGTTTCGATCTGCTCCTGGGCAATGTACACACCCGTGAGTTCACCGATCAGGCGCCAGTGCTCGTCGAGCCCGGCGCTGACAGTGGCCATGCGGTCGATCATCCGTCGACCTGCTGCCTTGGTCACCTCATCCTCGCTGCGCATCAACTCAAAGGACATTGAGGTCATGGAAGCGGTCAGGTGAGTCAAGGTGCGTGCCGTGAGGCCCAGCAGCTCCAACAATTGCTGTTCTTTCGATTCCATTCCAAAGGCTTCCTGTGTCACTCGTGACTTAGTTATAACCCAGCACTTTGCATTAGCAAATGTTTCAAGCGAAGGCAGGCTGGATCCTGCCTGCCACCACCCTCGGCCGATAGGTCAGAAACCGACCGAGACTGTGCTTAGCCCGCCCCGCTTGATTGCCAAGGCGCGCAAGGGCAGTGTACAAAGAGGTCGCGGCTGTCAGGAAACAGGCTTTAAAAGCGCGACTGCGGTCATCCCGTAGCCCCTCTGAAATTCCCCAAAAACCGTAGCCTATTGGTAAGACGCGACATTTAATGTCAATATCGCGTCTTCCCCTATTTCGTCGCCCCGTGCGGCTTTCGCCGCAGGTCTCGCCCGTTTTTCAGTTAAACAAGGCTTTGAGTATCTGCGGTCTGTTGCAAAAAGGTAGTCAATGATGAGCGCAAGGCACTTTCTCTCCCTGATGGATTGCACGCCCGAAGAGCTGGTCAGCGTGATCCGTCGAGGCATTGAGCTCAAAGACCTGCGTAACCGCGGCGTACTGTTCGAGCCGTTGAAAAATCGCGTGCTCGGGATGATCTTCGAGAAATCCTCCACGCGCACCCGACTGTCGTTTGAAGCCGGCATGATCCAGCTTGGCGGCCAGGCGATTTTCCTGTCGCCCCGTGACACCCAACTGGGTCGCGGCGAACCGATCGGCGACTGCGCCATCGTCATGTCGCGCATGCTCGACGCGGTGATGATCCGTACCTTCGCCCACAGCACCCTGACCGAATTCGCCGCCAACTCGCGCGTGCCCGTGATCAACGGCCTGTCCGATGACCTGCACCCGTGTCAGTTGCTGGCCGACATGCAGACATTCCTCGAACATCGCGGCTCGATCCAGGGCAAGACCGTGGCCTGGATCGGTGACGGCAACAACATGTGCAACAGCTATATAGAAGCGGCGATCCAGTTCGACTTCCAGTTGCGCATCGCCTGCCCTGAAGGCTATGAACCAAACCCTGAGTTCGTGGCCAAGGCCGGCGATCGGGTGACCATCGTCCGCGATCCTCGGGAAGCGGTACGCGGCGCTCATCTGGTCAGCACCGACGTCTGGACCTCCATGGGCCAGGAAGAAGAAACCGCCAAGCGCCTCAAGCTGTTCGCACCGTTCCAGGTTAATCGTGCCCTGCTCGATCTGGCCGCCGAGGACGTGTTGTTCATGCACTGCCTGCCCGCCCACCGCGGTGAAGAAATCAGCCTCGATCTGCTCGACGACCCGCGTTCGGTTGCCTGGGATCAGGCCGAGAACCGTCTGCATGCGCAAAAGGCCTTGCTCGAGTTTCTCGTTGAGCCTTCGTACCACCACGCATGAGTCATCCATTACTGCTGAACCTGCGTAATCTGGCCTGTGGTTATCAGGACCAGCGGGTCGTCCAGAACCTCAACCTGCACCTCAATGCCGGTGACATCGGTTGCCTGCTCGGTTCTTCCGGCTGCGGCAAGACCACCACCCTGCGGGCGATTGCAGGCTTTGAACCGGTTCACGAAGGGGAAATCCAGCTGGCCGGTGAAACTATCTCCAGCGCCGGTTTCACCCTCGCGCCGGAGAAAYGCCGGATCGGCATGGTGTTCCAGGACTACGCACTGTTTCCGCACCTGAGCGTAGCCGAGAACATCGCCTTCGGCATTCGCAAGCATCCGCAGCAGGATCGGGTCACCGAAGAGATGCTTGAGCTGGTCAACCTGAAGCACCTCGGCAAGCGCTTCCCGCACGAACTCTCTGGCGGCCAGCAACAACGTGTTGCACTGGCCCGGGCGTTGGCACCGGAGCCGCAACTGCTGTTGCTCGATGAACCGTTCTCCAACCTCGATGGCGAATTACGCCGCAAGCTCAGCCATGAAGTCCGGGACATCCTCAAGGCCCGTGGTACCAGTGCAATTCTGGTGACTCACGACCAGGAAGAAGCCTTTGCCGTCAGCGATCAGGTTGGTGTGTTCAAGGAGGGTCGACTGGAGCAGTGGGACACCCCTTACAACCTCTACCACGAGCCGCAAACACCGTTTGTGGCGAGCTTTATCGGTCAGGGTTATTTCATTCGCGGTCAGCTGCAGACCCCGGAATCGGTGCAGACCGAACTCGGTGTGCTGCGTGGTAATCGCGCGTACACCTGGCCAGCAGGCGGCGCGGTGGATGTGTTGCTGCGCCCGGACGATATCGTTTACGCGCCCGACAGCCCACTGAAGGCACGGATCGTTGGCAAGACCTTTCTGGGTGCATCGACGTTGTATCGACTGCAGTTACCGACCGGCTGCCAACTGGAGTCGATCTTCCCGAGCCATGCCGATCATCTGGTCGGCGCCGATGTCGGCATTCGCGTGGCCGCCGAACACCTGGTGCGCTCCCACAGTAGGCCTTCGTCAGCCGAGCATCAAGGTTCCGCTGGCCACCAGCGTCGCATGTCCCCCGATCTTCACCCGATCCCCTTCCAGGCGGCAGAACAATGCCCCGCCCCGCGCCGAACACTGATACGCCGTCAGGCTCGATTTATCCAAACGCTGCGACCAGTACGGAATCAGGCTGCAATGAGTCGAGCCGGTGACCGGGTCTTCGTTGATACCGATGGCCGGTGCGAAGTACCGCGAGACGAAATCATGCCGCGAACCCGACGCAGTCACGATCGCKCCGGGCCAAGGCAGCTTCGCCAGCGCGGCCATGTCCGGCTGGCAATCGAGCACCGCCTGCTCCGACTCCAGCACTACGAACAATTCGTTGGAACCCAGTACATCCACCGCCTGCACACCCAGCGCCCGCTCCACATCGAGGGTCACGCCGACTTCGCGCAGTTCAATCGCCGGAAAGTTCAGCCATAGCCGCTCACCTTCCCGACTCACACTCAAGGGGCCGGACTTGCTGATGAAGTCCAGGCGCTCGGCCGGTTCTTTATAGACCTCGAACAACACATAAGCGCTGGCCAGCGTTGCATGGCCGCACAACGGCACTTCGGTGGTCGGCGTGAACCAGCGGATACGCCAGCCTTGCGCCTCACGCACCACAAACGCGGTTTCGGCAAGGTTGTGCTCGGCGGCGATTTTTTGCATCAAGTCATCGGCGAGCCAGGTCTCGAGCCGATAGACCATTGCCGGATTGCCACTGAACGGTTGATCACTGAACGCGTCGACCTGATGAAACGCTAGCTGCATGAGTGTTCTCCCTCTTGTTAGGCGAAGGCGAGCATGCAACGGCCACTACCCGGCTACCAGAGACAGAACCTGCCGATTTTCACCATACAGCGCGGCAGTCAGGCCCGGCCGATATCGGCGAATGTGGCCTGGGTGTGCTCGGCCAGCACCGTCGCCGCCAATTCGACCTCAAGACCACGTCGGCCCGCACTGACGTAAATACTCGCGAAAGGCTGAGCACTGTTATCGATGAACGTGCGCAAACGCTTCTTCTGCCCCAACGGACTGATGCCCCCCAGCAAGTAACCGGTCGCCCGTTGCGCCGCGGCGGGATCAGCCATTTCGACTTTCTTCACCCCGGCGGCATGCGCCAACGCTTTCAAATCCAGACTTCCGACGACCGGTACAACGGCCACCAGCAACTCACCCTTCTCACTCGCCGCCAGCAGCGTCTTGAACACTTGCGCCGGATCCAGCCCGAGCTTTTCCGCTGCCTCCAGACCGTAGGACGCAGCCTTCGGATCATGTTCATAACTGTGCACGCGATGTTCGGCACGAACTTTTTTCAACAGATCCAATGCGGGGGTCATGGCAGCTCCAAGCCTGGCGGTAGCAGAAAAATACTGCGCTGGATTCTAGGCCATCACCGAGCAAAAGGCTCTATTACCTGCTCCTTCCCGCCCAGGAACAGCCAAGCGTGGGACAAAATCCAGCCGCTTCCCGGGGCCATCCAAATGATCACTCACCTGATTAATAGTTTAAATATGACTGATAGTTCACTTTCGACCTTTGACATCAGCATTTCTTGTCTATATTTTTTCGAATCTGAATAATGCATAAACGTTTCTGCGTAGTACCCGGCAGTAGGCCGAGACCTGGATGGGGATCCTGCCTCGGTGAAAATCGCGCCCTGACCATTTCGAGAAGAGCGCCCAACAACAACAAAAACGAGGTTTTCAATGACAACTGCATCGCAACAACCATCGCTCTCGAGCCAATGCATGGCCGAGTTCCTGGGTACTGCCTTATTGATTTTTTTTGGTACTGGCTGTGTTGCCGCGCTCAAAGTCGCGGGTGCCAGCTTTGGGCTATGGGAAATCAGCATCATCTGGGGGATCGGTGTCAGCATGGCGATCTACCTGACCGCGGGCGTTTCAGGCGCTCACCTGAACCCGGCCGTCAGCATCGCGCTGTGCATATTCGCCGATTTCGAGAAGCGTAAACTGCCGCTCTACATCTTCTCCCAGGTCGCTGGCGCCTTCTGCGCAGCATTGTTGGTTTACACGCTTTACAGCAACCTGTTCTTCGATTTCGAACAAACTCACCAGATGGTTCGTGGCACACAAGCCAGCCTCGAACTGGCCTCGGTCTTCTCCACGTTCCCGAACCCTGCCCTGTCGACAGCCCAGGCGTTCCTGGTAGAGGTGATCATCACCGCCATCCTGATGGGCGTGATCATGTCCCTGACCGACGACAACAATGGCCTGCCTAAAGGCCCGCTGGCACCACTGTTGATCGGCCTGCTGATCGCCGTCATTGGCAGCTCGATGGGCCCGCTGACCGGTTTTGCAATGAACCCCGCGCGAGACTTCGGCCCTAAACTGATGACTTTCTTCGCCGGCTGGRGTGAAATTTCCTTCACTGGCGGCCGTGATATTCCGTACTTCCTGATTCCGATCTTTGCACCGATCCTGGGTGCTTGCCTCGGCGCAGCAGCGTACCGCGGGCTGATTGCCCGTCACCTGCCAAGCCCCGTAATTGCTACAAAGGATGCAGTACAGGCCATTGACGGCAAAGCACGAATTTCCTGAACGCGGTAGCGCGTGATCCTGCCCACTATTGATCACGCGCCCCGACCCATTCCCTTATTTCGTCCAAGGCAATCGACATGACCGACACTCAGAATAAGAACTACATCATTGCCCTTGATCAGGGTACGACCAGCTCCCGGGCGATCATTTTCGACCGTGACGCCAACGTGGTCTGCACTGCGCAACGTGAATTCGCCCAGCATTACCCGCAGGCCGGCTGGGTCGAACACGACCCGATGGAAATCTTCGCTACCCAAAGCGCCGTGATGGTCGAGGCCCTGGCGCAAGCCGGCCTGCATCATGATCAGGTGGCGGCCATCGGCATCACCAACCAGCGTGAAACCACCGTGGTCTGGGACAAGACCACCGGTCGGCCGATCTATAACGCAATCGTCTGGCAGTGCCGCCGCAGCACCGAGATCTGCCAGCAACTCAAGCGCGACGGGCATGAGCAGTACATCAGCGAAACCACTGGCCTGGTCACCGACCCGTACTTCTCCGGCACCAAACTCAAGTGGATCCTCGACAACGTCGAAGGCAGCCGCGAACGCGCACGCAAAGGCGAACTGCTGTTCGGCACCGTCGACAGCTGGCTGATCTGGAAATTTACCGGCGGCAAGACCCACGTCACCGACTACACCAACGCCTCGCGCACCATGCTCTTCAACATCCACACCCTGGAGTGGGACGCGAAGATGCTCGAAGTGCTGGACATCCCGCGCGAGATGCTCCCGGAGGTCAAGTCGTCATCGGAAATCTATGGCCACACCAAGAGCGGCATCGCCATCGGCGGTATTGCCGGCGACCAGCAGGCCGCGTTGTTCGGCCAGATGTGCGTTGAACCGGGCCAAGCGAAAAACACCTACGGCACCGGCTGCTTCCTGCTGATGAACACCGGCGACAAAGCGGTTAAATCCCGGCACGGCATGCTCACCACCATCGCCTGYGGCCCACGCGGCGAAGTGGCCTACGCACTGGAAGGCGCAGTGTTCAACGGCGGCTCCACCGTTCAGTGGCTACGCGACGAGCTGAAGATCATCAACGACGCTCACGACACCGAATACTTCGCCAATAAGGTCAAGGACAGCAACGGCGTGTACCTGGTACCCGCCTTCACCGGCCTCGGCGCCCCGTACTGGGACCCGTATGCCCGTGGCGCGCTGTTCGGCCTGACTCGCGGCGTACGCGTCGATCACATCATTCGCGCAGCACTGGAGTCGATTGCCTACCAGACTCGCGACGTACTCGACGCCATGCAACACGACTCCGGCGAACGACTCAAGGCTCTGCGCGTAGACGGCGGTGCGGTCGCCAACAACTTCCTGATGCAATTCCAGGCGGATATCCTCGGCACCAAGGTCGAGCGCCCGCAAATGCGTGAAACCACTGCACTGGGCGCCGCCTACCTGGCCGGCCTGGCCTGCGGTTTCTGGGGCAGCCTGGACGAACTGCGCGGCAAGGCGGTGATCGAGCGCGAGTTCGACCCGCAATTGGACGAAACAGCGAAGGAAAAACTCTACGCCGGCTGGAAAAAAGCCGTCAGCCGCACCCGCGACTGGGAGCCGCACGAAGGCGCTGAATAAGCCAAGTAGCGGATTCGTATCGGTATGTAACTGGTAGGGAGGTGATTCGTACGGCATCATGGGCAAATTTTGCACGGCAGCCCAAAGGAAGCCCTATGAATCTGCCTCCCCGTCAGCAGCAAATCCTCGAACTGGTCCGCGAACGCGGCTACGTCAGCATCGAGGAAATGGCTCAGCTATTTGTTGTTACACCGCAGACCATCCGCCGCGATATCAATCAATTGGCGGAAGTGAATTTGCTGCGCCGCTATCATGGCGGCGCCGCTTACGATTCAAGTGTCGAAAACACCGCCTATGCCATGCGTGCCGATCAGATGCGCGATGAGAAACAACGCATCGCCGAAGCCATCGCCGCACAAATCCCCGATCATGCCTCGTTGTTCATCAATATCGGTACCACCACCGAATCCATCGCCCGGGCGCTGCTCAATCACAGCCATCTCAAGGTGATCACCAACAACCTGCACGTCGCCTCGATCCTCAGCGCCAAGGATGACTTCGAAGTCCTGCTTGCCGGTGGCAACGTGCGCCGTGATGGCGGCGTAGTCGGTCAGGCCTGCGTCGACTTCATCAACCAGTTCAAGGTCGACTTTGCACTGGTCGGCATCAGCGGTATCGATGAAGACGGCAGCCTGCTCGACTTTGACTACCAGGAAGTGCGGGTCTCCCAGGCGATCATCGCCAACGCCCGACAAGTCCTGCTGGCAGCAGACTCCAGCAAGTTCGGCCGCAACGCCATGGTCCGCCTGGGGCCGATCAGCCTGATCGACTGCCTGGTGACCGACCACGCGCCGGTTCCGGCACTGGCGCAACTGCTGAGCCAGCACAAGATCCGGCTGGAAGTGGTTTAACCCCCCCCGACATATTCGTCGTCAGTACCGACGCCTTCGCGAGCAGGCTCGCTCCCACAGGGTTTGCACGGACCCTGTGAGCGAGCCTGCTCGCGAATACGGCCGCCCATTCACCATACCTTCCGCGCCCAGCCGAAGACCGTAATGTTCGAAAATTTTCCTTTCCCCTCTCTTCGATCAGAATTTTCAATCGAAGCCAGCTGGTTGTGCCTGGATTTATGCGCTACTATTTTCGCAAATGAACATTAATGTTCGAATTCAAATATAGAAAGTACCCCGAGGCCAGCCGATGCCCACTTCAACCTTGCCCATGCCCCCTCTTGCCGAGG
>NZ_JBFTLU010000321.1:0-5364 GCF_056396605.1 Pseudomonas sp. 05T35 | reverse complement strand
GTGCTGCGCTCTGCAAGGGCATCGAGCTCTGCGAGCTGCACAAGGATTACGTCAGTCGCGAGATCCTGCGGATTCAATTGGCTGACACCGAAGAAGATCACACGTAMTGGCTGGAGAAGCAGTTGGGTCTGATCAAATTGGTCGGCCTGGAAAACTACCTGCAATCGCAGTTCTGATTCTGCCGGCTACAAAAAAGCCCCGGTCACTGATGAAGTGATCGGGGCTTTTTCATGCGCGGACGTTAAGCTCGATCGCGTTCCAGCAATGGCTTCAGGTAGAAACCGGTATGCGACTGCTTCATCTCGGCGACTTCCTCCGGTGTACCCACGGCAATGATCTGCCCGCCCTTGGAACCGCCTTCCGGCCCAAGGTCCACCAGCCAGTCAGCGGTCTTGATCACATCCAGGTTGTGCTCGATCACCACCACGGTATTGCCGTGATCGCGCAGGCGATGGAGTACATCAAGCAACTGCTGGATATCCGCGAAGTGCAGGCCGGTGGTCGGCTCGTCGAGGATGTACAGCGTTTTGCCGGTATCGCGCTTGGACAACTCGCGGGACAGCTTCACCCGCTGGGCTTCACCGCCCGACAGGGTGGTCGCCGATTGCCCCAGTTTGATGTACGACAGGCCCACATCCATTAACGTCTGTAGCTTGCGCGCCAGCGCCGGAACTGCATCGAAAAACACTCGGGCTTCTTCGATGGTCATTTCCAGCGTTTCGTGGATGCTCTTGCCCTTGTACTTGATCTCCAGGGTTTCGCGGTTGTAGCGCTTGCTCTTGCAGACGTCGCACGGGACATAGATGTCCGGCAGAAAGTGCATTTCCACCTTGATCAGGCCGTCACCCTGACAGGCTTCGCAGCGTCCACCCTTCACATTGAAGGAGAAACGCCCCGGACCATAGCCACGCGAGCGGGACTCCGGCACGCCGGCAAACAATTCACGAATCGGTGTGAACAGCCCGGTGTAGGTCGCCGGGTTGGAGCGTGGCGTACGGCCGATTGGGCTTTGGTCGATGTCGACGACTTTGTCCAGATGCTCGAGGCCCTTGATGCCGTCATGGGCTGCGGCTTCCAGGGTGGTCGCGCCGTTCAGTGCAGTGGCGCTGAGGGGGAACAGGGTGTTGTTGATCAGCGTCGATTTGCCCGAGCCGGACACCCCGGTCACGCAGGTCAGCAAGCCAATCGGAATCTCCAGATCGACGTCGCGCAAGTTGTTGCCCCGGGCGCCCTTGAGCGACAGCGAGAGCTTCTTGTTGCGCGGCGTGCGTTTGGCCGGGACTTCGATCTTCACGCGGCCGGACAGGTATTTACCGGTCAGCGAGTCAGGGTGCGCCATGACTTCGGCCGGGGTGCCTTCGGCGACAATGTGACCACCGTGCACGCCAGCCCCCGGGCCGATATCCACCACATAGTCGGCCAGACGAATCGCATCTTCGTCGTGCTCGACCACGATTACCGTGTTGCCGATATCGCGCAGATGCTTGAGCGTCCCGAGCAGTCGATCGTTGTCGCGCTGGTGCAAGCCAATCGACGGTTCGTCGAGAATGTATAGCACGCCCACCAGGCCGGYGCCGATCTGGCTGGCCAGACGAATACGTTGTGCTTCACCGCCAGACAGCGTGTCGGCACTGCGGTCCAGCGACAGGTAGTCGAGACCGACGTTGACCAGGAACTGCAAGCGTTCGCGGATTTCCTTGAGGATCTTGTCGGCAATTTCGCCGCGTCGACCGGTCAGTTTCAGCGTGCCGAAATAATCGGACGCATCGCCAATCGGCAGGTTGGTCACTGCCGGCAGTGTCTTCTCGCCGACCCACACATGCCGCGCTTCACGGCGCAGGCGAGTACCGCGGCAATCCGGGCAAGGCTGGGTGCTGAGGAACTTGGCCAGTTCTTCGCGCACCGATGCGGACTCGGTTTCGCGGTAGCGACGGTCCAGGTTCGGCACGATGCCTTCGAACGGGTGCGAGCGTTTGACGATGTCGCCGCGGTCGTTCAAATATTTGAAGTCGACGTTCTGCGTGCCGCTGCCGTGCAGGATGACCTTCTGCTGATCGGCCGGCAGCTGGTTGAACGGCACTTCCAGGCTGAAGCCGTAATGCGAGGCCAGTGAGCCGAGCATCTGGAAGTAGTAGACGTTACGCCTGTCCCAGCCGCGAATCGCCCCTTCAGCCAGGGTCAGCTCGCCATTGACCAGACGCTTGATGTCGAAGAACTGCTTAACCCCCAAGCCGTCGCAGGTCGGGCAGGCGCCTGCTGGATTGTTGAAGGAGAACAGCTTGGGTTCCAGTTCGCTGATCGCATGGCCGCAGATCGGGCAGGCGAAGCGTGCGGAGAAGATCATTTCTTCGCCCGGCTCGTCGTCCATCGGCGCGACCAGCGCAATTCCGTCGGCCAGTTTCAGCGCCGTCTCGAACGACTCGGCCAGCCGCTGTTGTAGATCGGCGCGGACCTTGAAGCGGTCGACCACGACATCGATCGAGTGCTTCTTCTGTTTATCCAGCTTCGGCAATTCGTCGAGTTCGAAGAGCTTGCCGTTGACCCGGGCCCGGACAAAGCCCTGGGCACGCAGTTCTTCGAAGACCGAAAGGTGTTCGCCCTTGCGCTCGCGGATCACTGGCGCCAGCAGCATCAACTTGCTGCCTTCAGGCTCGGCGAGGACCAGGTCGACCATCTGGCTGACAGTTTGTGCTTCCAGCGGAATGTCGTGATCCGGGCAGCGCGGAATACCCACGCGAGCATAAAGCAGGCGCAGGTAGTCGTAGATTTCGGTAATGGTGCCGACCGTCGAGCGCGGGTTGTGCGAGGTCGACTTCTGTTCGATGGAAATGGCCGGCGACAGACCTTCGATGGTGTCGACGTCGGGCTTTTCCATCATCGACAGGAACTGCCGGGCATAGGCTGACAGCGACTCGACATAGCGTCGCTGACCCTCGGCATACAGCGTGTCGAATGCCAGGGAAGACTTGCCGGACCCGGACAAACCGGTGATGACGATCAGTTTGTCCCGTGGCAGGGTCAGGTCGATGTTCTTCAGGTTGTGGGTTCGAGCCCCACGAATCAGGATCTTGTCCAAGGTGGCCTCGCTTGGCGGGCGTCGAAAACGTAGGAGTATACGGGCAAATACTGGATGGATGCACACTATCAAATGACGCTTGCTGAACGGCGCCTGACAACGGCGCGGGGCAGGCTCGCGACAAAGCGTCGCCCTATACCCCGTCAACCGATGGGACTGGTAGAATCGCCGCCGGTTCACATGAGGTTATTCCATGCACGATCCCCACAGCGAACGCATGAGTGKTGGCGAGACCCGCGCAGCAAGCGGTCTGGCCCTGGTGTTCGCCTTCCGTATGCTTGGCATGTTTATGGTGTTGCCGGTGTTGGCGACCTATGGAATGGATCTCGCAGGAGCGACCCCGGCGCTCATCGGTCTGGCGATTGGCGCTTACGGCCTGACTCAGGCGATTTTTCAGATTCCGTTCGGGATCATTTCCGACCGTATCGGCCGTCGCCCGGTGATTTACCTGGGGTTGATCGTCTTCGCCCTCGGTAGCGTTTTGGCCGCCAATGCCGATTCGATCTGGGGCGTGATCGCCGGACGAATCCTGCAAGGCGCCGGGGCGATTTCTGCGGCGGTCATGGCCTTGCTGTCGGACCTGACCCGSGAACAGCAYCGSACCAAGGCCATGGCCATGATCGGCATGACCATCGGCCTGTCGTTCGCCGTGGCGATGGTGGTCGGGCCGCTGCTGACCCGCGCCTTTGGTCTGTCCGGCTTGTTCCTGGCGACGGGCGGCATGGCGTTGTTTGGTATCGTGATCGTGATGTTCATGGTGCCGCGCGCCACCAGCCCGTTGCATCACCGCGAATCTGGCGTTGCCCGTCAGGCGCTGATCCCGACGCTCAAGCATCCGGACCTGCTGCGCCTGGACCTGGGTATTTTTGTGTTGCACGCGATGTTGATGTCGAGCTTCGTCGCGTTGCCGCTGGCGCTGGTCGAAAAAGCCGGACTGCCCAAGGAGCAGCACTGGTGGGTGTACCTGACCGCGCTGCTGATTTCGTTCTTCGCCATGATCCCGTTCATTATCTACGGCGAGAAGAAACGCAAAATGAAACGAGTTTTACTCGGTGCGGTCAGTACGCTGATGCTCACTGAGCTATTCTTCTGGCAGTTCGGCGACAGCTTGCGGGCTCTGGTGATTGGTACGGTGGTGTTCTTCACCGCGTTCAATCTGCTCGAGGCTTCGTTGCCGTCGCTGATCAGCAAGGTTTCACCGGCAGGCGGCAAAGGCACGGCCATGGGGGTTTATTCCACCAGTCAGTTCCTCGGTTCGGCACTGGGCGGGATCATGGGTGGCTGGATGTTCCAGCATGGCGGTCTGTCGGCTGTGTTCCTTGGATGCGCAGGACTGGCTGCCCTCTGGTTGGCCTTTGCTGTTACCATGCGTGAACCTCCCTATGTGACGAGCCTGCGCTTGCCGTTATCGCCTGAAGCGATCCGCGAAGCTGGTCTGGTCGAGCGCCTGCTGGCCGTCGTTGGGGTAACAGATGCAGTGGTGGTTGCTGATGAAGCGGCCATTTACATCAAATTGGACACCGAACTATTGGATCGCACGACCCTCGAGAGCCTGGTCAACAACCCGGCCCCGACCGCGTGCGAAGCCTAGGAGAACGTTATGGCCCGTGGGGTTAACAAAGTCATATTGGTCGGCACTTGCGGCCAGGATCCCGAAGTTCGCTACTTGCCTAACGGTAACGCCGTGACCAACCTGAGTCTGGCGACCAGCGAACAATGGACCGACAAGCAAACCGGCCAGAAAGTCGAAAAGACTGAATGGCACCGTGTATCGATGTTCGGCAAGGTTGCGGAAATCGCCGGCGAATATCTGCGTAAAGGTTCGCAGGTCTACATCGAAGGCAAGCTGCAAACCCGCGAGTGGGAAAAAGACGGTATCAAGCGTTATACCACTGAAATCGTGGTCGACATGCAAGGCACCATGCAACTGCTGGGCGGCCGTCCACAGGGCGACCAGCAGGGCCAGGGCGGCGGTAACAACTACCAGCAGTCCGCTCCGCGCCAGCAAGCTCCGCGTCCGCAGCAGTCGGCTCCGCAACAGCGTTCGGCTCCGGCACCACAGCAGGCCGCACCGCAGCCAGCTCCGGATTTCGACAGCTTTGATGACGATATTCCGTTCTGATCATCAGATCCGCCGGATATAGACAAAAGGCCCGTAGCAAACGCTACGGGCCTTTTTTTTGGGGGCGCTTTCCGGGGATAAGTCGTTCAGTCCAGTATCAGGTGCGGCAAAAACCGGCTCGAGTCTTTGGTGATCAAGCTGTTGTCTTCGCGCACGCCAATACCGG
>NZ_JBFTLU010000320.1:0-7486 GCF_056396605.1 Pseudomonas sp. 05T35 | reverse complement strand
ACTTTACGCCGTCGAAGGCATGCCGTTGGTGCCTTGCCATCCCCGCGATCTCCTGAACATGGCGCTCGATCGCCAGCGTTACCTGGGCGGTTCCGGGCCACTGTCGCCGCAGGAGCTTGAATGGGCGTGGAGCAACTACTTCGTCCAGCTCGACTTTCTTTGAGTAGGAGATACAGATATGAGCTCTCGTACTGCAACGCTGATTGGTATTTCGTTGGTCATGGGCCTCGGCGCCGCATGGATGGCCAATTCCTGGCTGAGCGCACGGCTCAATGCCAGCCCGGATGATCACCTTCGAAGCGTGGTAGTCGCCACGGTCGAGATTCCTTTCGGGCAGATGGTCGAGGCCCAG
Organism: Pseudomonas sp. 05T35; assembly: GCF_056396605.1. Lineage (NCBI taxonomy): Bacteria > Pseudomonadati > Pseudomonadota > Gammaproteobacteria > Pseudomonadales > Pseudomonadaceae > Pseudomonas > Pseudomonas sp. 05T35. The sequence continues at coordinate 7,134 of NZ_JBFTLU010000320.1, read as the reverse complement.
CAGGTCACGACCGTGCGCATGCCCATGGATACGATCCCGGACGATGCCTTCGATTCCAGCGACAAGGCCGTGGGCAAGATCGCCACGTTCGACATCCTGCGCGGCGACATCGTGCGGGGGGCGCGCCTCAGTGAACACTTGGGTGGCAGCACCCTGGCCTCTTTGATTGCTCCCGACAAACGCGCCATTTCGGTACGGGTGGACGATGTGGTCGGGGTCGGCGGGTTCCTGTTGCCGGGCCACCGAGGCGGAAGCCCTGGTCACCGCGCAGACCGAAGGGAAGTTGCAACTGGCCCTGCGCAACCCGCTGAACCTCACGAAAAAACCGACCCCCGCACCGGTAGCACCTGCTGCGCCTGTTACGCAGACCATTGCCATGGCCACCGAAACGGCGCCAAGACGCGTGGTACACCGTGGCGGCGGTAACGGCGGGGCTGTCACCGTTATTCGTGGCATTGAATCCCATGTAGTCAATGTGCGCTGACAAGGCGCAATGGGTACCCAGGTAGTGGCGGAGCCGATTCGGGTCCGTATCGGCAAATGAGGGCTTGATCATGAATTCTCGAATTCAACGGCCGTTTCCGGTAACGCCAAGGCGCCAGCGGGGATCGGTGACCGTACTGATGGTGATCGCGTTGGCGGCGATTACCATGATGGCGGCATTGGCGCTGGACGGCGGCCACATGCTGCTAAACAAGACCCGCCTGCAAAATGCAGTGGATGCCGCCGCCCTGAGCGGCGCCAAAACCCTGAGTCAGGTCACCGGCGGTACCAGCATTGCCAGCACAACGCGCACTGCCGCACTGAATACGCTGACACTGAATGCCAATGCCACGGGCAACGCCGAACTGGCGACAGCCATCGGTGGCAACGCAGGCGCTTTCGCAGTGGTGGAACTGGCCAACAACGTTTACGGACCGTTCTCCTACCCAGGGCCGGCGAATGCCACTTACGTTCGGGTAACGGTACCGAACTATAGCCTGACCGGTTTTTTCTGGAGCTTCATCCAGGCATTGGGCGGTGGCGGTCTGGGCAACAAGGCGGTGGCGGCAATGGCTACCGCCGGCCCCAGCCCCACCAGCCCCTGCGATCTCGCGCCACTGATGGTGTGTGGTAACCCGAGTCAATACAACCCGAGCGCCGGGGTGTTCTGGGGCTATCACTTTGGCGATTTACAGGATTTGAAGTCGGGCGCTGGCAGTACGTCCGCCATTGGCCCAGGTAACTTTCAGTTGCTCGATTTTGGTTCGGGTGGGAGTACGGTCAGGCAGGATATGGCCGGAGGCGGCTCGGTGTGCCGCAGCGTCGGGCAAAATGTCACGACCCAACCGGGCAACCAGGTCGGTCCGGTGTCCCAAGGTTTGAACACCCGCTTCGGCCAATACAGTGGAGGGCTCAAAGCCTCGGATTATCCGCCAGATATGATCGTTAGCTCCAGCACACCCGCGATCACCTGGAACAGCTCAAGCTCGCCGCCGCGGGCGGAGTACAAGGGCCAGCCCGTGACATCGAGCAACGGCAATCTCTCCGCCGGCAGTACGGCACTCTTGGACTACAACGACTGGGTTGCAAGTGTCGCCGCGTGTGTTGCCGGCTCGGGCAGTGGCTGCCAGAGCGGTGGGGTTTTTGAGCGACGGATGCTGAAAATCGTGATTGGCGACTGCTCCGGGAAAAATAATGGTGCCACTTCGATTCCAGTCCTGGGTTTTGGCTGCTATTTCGTGGTGCAGCCGGTCAGCAATGGTGGAACTACCTCGGTGGAGTTCACCCTCGTCCTGCCGTTGATGCTGCTGCTGTTGCTGGCCCTCGGTGAGTTTGGTCGCATGCTCTTTCAGTACAACACCCTGTTACAGGCCAGTCGTGATGCCGGCCGTTACGTCGCCAGCCAGGCCTGGAACTCGACGCTCGGCGCTGTTGCGCTAAGCAGCACGCTGCAGACCCAGACGAAAAACGTCGCGGTCTATGGCGTGCCGGCCAACACCGGAACGCCTGTGGTGTCGGGGTTAACGACCGGCAACGTCGCGGTCTCCGCCRTGGGCACCGACCATGTGCAGGTCACCATCACCTATACCTTCTGCCCGGTGATTGGCGCGAGTACCTGTACCGGATCGATTACCGGGCTCTTTGCCAATCCGATTGCACTGAGCATTCCACTGGTCGCTACAACTGTCATGAGGGTTCTGTGATGAATCGCAAACACATGCGCGGCGTCTATGTGGTGGAGTTCGCCTTCATCGGCTTGCTGGTGTTCGTTCTGCTGTTCGGTGTGCTGGAAATGGGCCGCCTGTACTTCACGGTCAATGCCCTCGATGAATCCGCGCGGCGCGGTGCGCGCCTGGCGGCGGTGTGCAACATCAGCGATCCGGCTGTGTTGCAGCGGGCGATCTTCAATCCCGCGGGCAACACCGGCACCAGCCAGCTGATCACCAATCTGGGCACTGGCAACCTGACGCTGACTTACCTGGACGCGAACGGTGCGCTGGTGACCAACCCCACCGACACCGTTAGCGCCACCGGATTCCGTGCCATCCGTTATGTCCGGGTGAGCCTGCAAAGCTACGTATTCAATCTGTTTATCCCCGGGTTTGGCGTGCCCATTACGTTGCCCACCATCAGGGCAACCTTGCCACGCGAAAGCCTTGGGCATCATTCCGAGTCAGGGGAGGTCACCCCATGCTGAATATAAAGGAAACATCGTTAAGCACCGCGACGACCGGCAAGCCCGGGCTGCGATTGCTGATCAGCAGCCGTGATGCCACGGCACTGCGTGATCTGCAAAGCGTTTGCCAGCGGATGCCGAGCCTGGAAGTGAGCACGCGCCTGGTGAGTAATGGGCATGTCGACCCGCTTTATGGTCTGGAGCGGATGCCCGATCTGTTATTGGTGCGTGTCAGCCATCTGTGGCGTGAGGAGCTGGCGGCACTGTTACAGCATCCGGCCCATGAGCGTCCGCCGCTGCTGGTGTGTGGCCTGTTGAACGAGCAGGACGCCATGCGCCTGGCGATGCAGGCCGGCGCCCGTGATGTCTTGCCGGAACCGATAGCCGAGACAGAACTGGTTTCAGCCTTGAGTCGTCTGGTCACAGAGGTCCGGGTCAACAGTGGGGTAGAAGGGAAGCTGATTGCCGTGATGGGCGCCAAGGGCGGCTCCGGCAGTACCTTGCTGGCCTGCAACCTGGCTCACCAGCTTAGCGTCAAGGGCGGCAATACCCTGCTTTTGGACATGGACCTGCAATTTGGCAGCGTGACGCATTACCTCGATGTGGCGCAGTCGCACAGCCACCTGGAGGTGTTGCAGCAGGTCGAAGACATGGACAGCGTTGCGCTACGCGGTTTTTGCRGCCACTTCAGCCCGACCTTGCATGTGCTGGGTGGGCGGGCCGGTGAGTTGTGTCTGCCGCAGGATGCCCAGCCCGARCAACTCGATGCCCTGTTGCAGTTGGCCCGCGCCAGCTATGACTGGGTGGTGGTCGACCTGCCACGGCAAATCGACCACCTCACAGGCTCCGTGCTGGAGCAGGCGGATCGGGTGTACGTCGTGGTGCAGCAGAGCGTCAGCCATCTACGCGATGCCAGCTCCCTGACGCGGATTCTTCGCGAAGACCTGGGCGTGCGCGGGGATCAATTGCAGGTGGTGGTCAACCGCTATGACAAGGCGGYGGCCATCAGCCTCAAGGATATCGGCGAGGCGCTACGCTGCGCGAACCTGTTGAAATTACCCAACGACTTCAACCTGGTCAGCCAGAGTCAGAACTCTGGTGTGCCGTTGGGGGTGCAAGCACCGCGGGCTCCGATCAGCGTCGCCGTACGCCAGATGTCCGAGGCGTTGGTCGGTAAGCAGATGACCGGGAACAAAGGCTTGTTCAAACGTGCCTTCAACCGTTTTTTCGGGGGATAACCCATGATCAGCGACTTTCGTAACCGCTTGCGCAAACAGTCCGGTAAACCCGCCGCATCGTTGCCTGGTCAGCCGGGTGACGACCTGCTGGACCCGGCCGAGGAATTGATGGCGTGGGAACATTCGGTTCCAGACGTTATTTACGAAACCCGGAGCCAGGTCACCCCGGTGGAGGCCGAGTGGCGGGAAAAAATCTACCAGCAGTTGCTCAAGGTCATGGACCTGTCCTTGCTCGATTCCCTTGAGCAGGCCGAGGCCACGCGGCAGATTCGCGAGATTTGCCAGCGCTTGCTGGATGAGCATTCAGCCCCCGTGAGTTCGGTCAGCCGTCAGTTGATCATCAAGCAGATCACCGATGAGGTGCTGGGCCTTGGCCCACTGGAGCCGTTACTGGCGGATCACACCGTGTCGGACATTCTGGTCAACGGCTTTGCCTCAGTGTATGTCGAACGTTTCGGCAAGCTGCAAAGGACCGATGTGCGATTTCGCGACGATCAGCATTTGCTGAACATCATCGATCGCATCGTTTCCAGTCTGGGGCGGCGCATCGATGAGTCCTCGCCGTTGGTGGACGCCCGACTCAAGGACGGTTCGCGGGTCAACGCGATTATTCCACCGCTGGCCATTGACGGACCGAGCGTGTCGATCCGCCGTTTTGCCGTGGACCTGCTCAATACCGATAGCCTGATCCAGGTGGGTACCTTGACCCCGGCCATTGCTCTGCTGCTCAAGGCGATTGTTCGCGGGCGCTTGAATGTGCTGATCTCCGGCGGTACCGGCAGCGGCAAAACCACCATGCTCAATGTGCTGTCCAGTTTCATTCCGCAAAACGAGCGGATCGTCACCATCGAAGACTCGGCCGAACTGCAACTGCAGCAGCCCCATGTGGTGCGCCTGGAAACCCGTCCATCGAACATCGAGGGGCGTGGCGAGGTGAGCCAGCGCGAATTGGTGCGCAACAGTTTGCGGATGCGCCCCGACCGCATTGTGATCGGCGAAGTCCGTGGCGCTGAAGCGCTGGACATGCTAACGGCGATGAACACCGGCCACGACGGTTCGCTGACCACGATCCACGCCAATACCGCGCGCGATGCATTGGGGCGAATCGAGAACATGGTGTCGATGACCGGTGCGACTTTCCCGATCAAGGCCATGCGTCAGCAAATCGCTTCGGCCATTGATGTGGTGATCCAGCTGGAACGTCAGGAAGACGGTAAGCGGCGCCTGGTCAGCGTGCAGGAGATCAACGGCATGGAAGGCGAGATCATCACCATGACCGAGATTTTCTCGTTTGCACGCAGCGGCATTGGCGAACACGGTGAAGTGCTTGGTGATTATCGGCCTAGCGGCATGATTCCGTCCTTTCGCGACGTATTGGCCAAGCGCGGCATCGAATTGCCACTGACCCTGTTCAGGCCTGAATGGATGGAGGCACGGCAGTCATGAACCATATATCCGGTGAGTTCATTCTGATCTTTCTCGGCATGGTGTTTATCGCCGTCTTCCTCCTGTCCCAGGGGGTGGTGGTACCGGTGTTCGGTGAGGCAGGCAAGATGCGCAAGCGCATTCGCGGCCGCCTGCATGTGCTGGAGAAAGCCAACAATCTACCCAACATGCAGACGGTATTGAGGCAGAAATACCTGACACGCTTGTCGCCACTGGAGGCCTGGCTTGAGCAACTGCCGTTTATGGCAAGCCTGACACAACTGATCGAGCAGTCCGGGCATGAATATCGGGCTTATCGGGTGTTGTTTCTCGGGATCGCCATGGGGGTTGGTGCAGGAGCCCTGGTCTTCTTGTTCTCGTCACTCTGGTGGATGGCGTTGGCGGTGGCCTTTGCGGTGGCTTGGCTGCCGCTGCTGAAAATCCTCCGTGACCGCAACAAACGCTTTGCCGAGTTTGAGGAGGGTTTGCCGGATGCGCTGGATGCCATGTGCCGGGCGTTGCGCGCCGGGCATCCATTCAACGAAACCCTGCGTTTGGTCGCCGAAGAGCACAAAGGGCCGGTGGCGCATGAGTTCGGTCTGACCTTCGCCGATATCAACTATGGCAATGATGTACGTCGGGCCATGCTCGGCCTGCTGGAGCGTATGCCGAGCATGACGGTGATGATGCTGGTGACCTCGATCCTCATCCATCGCGAGACCGGCGGTAATCTGACCGAAGTGCTGGAGCGTTTGAGTCGGTTGATCAGGGGGCGCTTTCGCTTCCAGCGCAAGATCAAGACTTTGTCGGCCGAAGGGCGGATGTCGGCCTGGGTGCTGGTGTCAATTCCCTTCGTGCTGGCGGCGGTGATCCTGATCACGACCCCCAGCTACCTGTCTGTGCTGACCAATGATCCGCTCGGTCACAAGCTGATCATCGGGGCGTTCTGCGCGATGTTGGTCGGGATTGTCTGGATCCGCAAAATCATCCGGATTCAGGTTTAAGCGGTATTCGCCACGTGGAGGTGCAGGTCATGGACTATTTGCTCGGGTTGTTGAGTCGGGTGACGGGTAATGAGGCGCTGGCGCGCCTGTTGTTCGTCAGTGCGATAGGGGTGAGTACGGTGCTCGCGGTCGCCACCGTGGTATTGCTGGTGTTGGGGCTTCAGGACCCGATGCAACGTCGCCTTGCGCTGATCAAGCGGGGGCATTACGGGAGTGCAGGGGGGCCAGACGCGCCGGGTAATCTGCAACTGTTGCTGGAGCGCGTCGGCCAGCGTTTTGGCTCCTCCGAAACCGCTCAGGCATCCGCAACCCAGCTGATGTTGATGCACGCAGGGTATCGCTCGTCTTCGGCGGTGCAGATGTACTGGGCAGTGCGCTTGTTGTTACCGCTGATATTGGTCGGCATTTCGCTACTGGTGTTGCCACTGATTCCTCGTGTTTCTCTGACCCTGGGCCTATTGCTGGTGCTCATGGCAGCCGCTGTCGGTTGGCTGTTGCCAGCGATGTATATCGGCAAGCGCAAACAGCTGCGTCAGGCCCGGCTGCGTGTCGCGTTTCCGGATGCCCTGGATCTGATGGTGGTCTGCGTGGAGTCGGGCCTGGCCTTGCCCACGACTATCGAACGGGTGGCAGAGGAGATGTCGGTCAGCCAGGTCGAGCTGGCAGAGGAACTGGCGCTGGTCAATGCGCAAATCCGTGCCGGCATCACCAGTACCGAGGCGCTCAAGCAACTGGCCGTGCGCACCGGGCTGGAAGACGTGCAAGGGTTGGTCAGCCTGTTGGGGCAGAGTATCCGCTTCGGTACCAG
>NZ_JBFTLU010000319.1:0-5379 GCF_056396605.1 Pseudomonas sp. 05T35 | reverse complement strand
ATCCAGGAACTGATCGCGCAGCCAACTGATCTGCACGCCGGCCGGTAGCGTCACGGTAAACGTGGCGTTGAGCATGGTGCCGCCGGTTTGCGGCGCCTGATACGTGTCGCAGGTCAGGTTTTCCAGCTCGACGTTGTGGTCCATGAAGAACTGGCACAGCTCGTTGATGATGTCTGAGCGATAAGCCGAGCTGACATAAGCGACGTACGGCAGGGCCTGCGGACGGTTCTCCAGCGCCGCGCTGCGCACCACGTTGACTGTGAAGGCGTGCTTTTTGGCGAGGCTCGACAGGCTGCCTTCAAGGCGCGCCAGCGCGTCCCAGCTACCGGAAATCTCGAGGACCAACGCACTGCACTCGCCGTGACGGGTCAGGCGAGAGGTAACCACGGCGCAGCGGTTTTCATGGCTGGCGCGGCACAGGACGTTAGTCAGCTCCATGGGGTTGGCGCCGAGGGCACTGATGACAAGGAATTGTTCGCGAACTGTGGGGGTGGACATGCAGCATTCCTAAAGCGATGAGCGGTCGGTACTTATCAAGGGCCGATTCGTCGGGGTGGGCGTCCGGATGCGAAATCAAAAAGCCCGAGCCAGATGGTTGCGACGAGCTCCAGTGGGGCGAGATCGGGTAGGCGGCAACGCAGGATCGGGGCTTGTGAGGCCGAAAGTGGAGGCTGGAACCCGGCGTACGAGCCTGTCGGTACTGATCAAAGTCTGAAGGGTAGCGAAAACCGGCGCTCAGGGGAATGGCGCGAGCGCAGTACTTCGCTTGTACAAGCATCTTGGCGCCAGTACCATTACCGTTCTCTTTTTCCGGCAGGAGCGGTTGCATGATTGCGGGCAGTATGGTGGCACTGGTCACACCCATGGATGCACAGGGTCGTCTTGACTGGGACAGCCTGAGCAAACTGGTGGACTTTCACCTGCAAAACGGCACCCACGCCATTGTGGCGGTCGGCACCACAGGTGAGTCTGCGACCCTTGACGTGAACGAACACATCGAAGTGATTCGTCGCGTGGTCAAGCAGGTCAACGGCCGTATCCCGGTGATCGCCGGTACCGGCGCCAATTCGACACGCGAAGCGATCGAACTGACCACCAATGCGAAGACCGCCGGCGCCGATGCGTGCCTGCTGGTAACGCCGTACTACAACAAGCCGACGCAAGAAGGCCTGTACCTGCACTTCAAGACCATCGCCGAAGCTGTCGACATCCCGCAGATCCTCTACAACGTGCCGGGTCGTACCGCGTGCGACATGCAGGCCGAGACGGTTATCCGCCTGTCGACCGTGAAGAACATCATCGGCATCAAGGAAGCCACGGGCGATCTTTCGCGCGCCAAGGCCATCCTGGACGGTGTCAGCAAGGACTTCCTGGTGCTTTCCGGTGACGACGCCACCGCAGTCGAGCTGATCCTGCTGGGCGGCAAAGGCAATATCTCGGTGACCGCCAACGTTGCGCCGCGTGACATGAGCGATCTGTGCATCGCCGCCTTGAACGGTGATGCCGTGAAAGCCCGCGCAATCCACGAAAAGCTGATGCCGCTCAATAAAACCCTGTTTATCGAATCCAACCCTATCCCCGTGAAATGGGCGCTGCATGAAATGGGCTTGATGCCGGACGGTATCCGTCTGCCGCTCACCTGGCTCAGCGAAGCCTGTCACGAACCGCTGCGACAGGCCATGCGCCAGTCCGGCGTATTGGTTTAATTGAGGAAGTACAACGCATGAAGCGAATGGCCGGACTTTCCGCACTTGCCTTGATTATCTCCAGCACCAGTGGCTGTGGATGGATCTGGGGCCCGGAAGGTTACTTCCGTGACCGTGGTAGCGATTACCTGGAAGCGCAACAGACTGCACCGATGCAACTGCCGCCGGATGTCCATACCTCCAAGCGCCTGGACCCGTTGCTGCCGATTCCGCGCAACGTCGCCGATGACACGTTCAAGGGCGAATACGTCGTTCCTCGTCCGCAGCCGTTGTCGGCGATTGCCGATGCCAGCGATTACAGCCTGCAAAAAAGCGGCGATACGCGTTGGGTCATGGCCCAGCATCCACCGGCTGAAGTCTGGCCAGTGGCTGTGCAGTTTTTCCAGGACAACGGCTTCCGTCTGGATCAGCAGCGCCCGCAAACCGGCGAGTTCACCACGGCCTGGCAGCGTCCTGACGAGCTTTCCGCGGCGATGGCCAAGCGCCTGAGCAGTACCGGCGTTGGTTCTGACAGCCAGACTCGCGTGCGGGTGCGTATCGAACCAGGCGTGCAGCGCAACACCAGTGAAGTCTATGTGGTCAGTGCCGAGCGTCCTGCCGGTAGCACCGCCGATGTCGCGTTCACCAACCGTTCGGTCAACACCGGCCTGGACGCAGCGCTGATCGACGACATGCTCGCGAGCATGAGCCGCACGTCGGAGAAGGGCGGTTCGGTCTCGATGCTCGCTTCGCGTGATTTCGATACGCCAAACCGTGTCAGCCTGACTGAAGACGRCAGCGGTAACCCGGTGCTCAACGTCGGTACCGACCTTGACCGTGCCTGGTCGAGCGTAGGGCGCGCGCTGGAAAAGGGTGAATGGCGCGTTGAAGACATCAACCGCAGCCTGGGCCTGTACTACATCAACCTTTCCGAAAAAGCCGAGAAGAAAAACGAGAAGCCAGGTTTCTTCAGCAACCTGTTCGGCAGTGCGCCGAGCAAGGAAGAAGTTGAAGCCCGCGCCGAGCGTTATCAGGTTCGCCTGAGCAAGGTTGGCGAGAACGTACAAGTGACCGTCGAGAAGAACATCAACACCGTTGCGCCGGCTGAAGTGGCGCGCAAAGTGTTGGGCGTGATTCAGGACAACCTGGGCTGATCAGATGCGTTTCGCCGTTCTCGGCAGTGGCAGCCAAGGGAATGGCACGCTGATAGCCAGTGATGACACGTACGTCCTGGTCGATTGTGGTTTCTCCTTGCGCGAAACCGAAAAACGCCTGCTGCGCCTGGGTGTAAGCCCTACGCAGCTGAGCGCGATACTGGTGACCCACGAACATGCCGACCACGTGCATGGCGTGGGTTTGCTGTCTCGGCGCTACAATCTTCCTGTCTACCTGAGTCGTGGCACCCTGCGCGGGATGCGCAAACCGGTTGAACCGGCAGGCTTTGTCGCCGGTGGTGAGCAGTTGCAGATCGGCGGGCTGAGTATCGGCGTCATTGCCGTGGCCCACGATGCGCAGGAACCGACGCAATACGTCTTCAGTGACGGTTCGCGGCGTTTCGGCCTGCTGACCGACCTTGGTTCGTACTGCGCCACGGTGCTGGACGGTTATCGGGATCTCGATGCATTGATGATCGAATCCAATCACTGCCGCGACCTGCTGGCCCGCGGTCACTACCCGTACTTTCTCAAGCAGCGGGTAKGCGGTGAACTGGGACATTTGAACAACCATCAGGCCGCAAGCCTGGTGGCCGAGTTGGGCTGGCAGGACCTGCAACACCTGGTACTGGCCCATCTGAGCAGCAAGAACAACCTGCCGCAGCTGGCCCGGCAATGTTTTGTCGACACCCTCGGGTGCGACCCGGACTGGCTGCAATTGGCCGATCAAGATTCAGGGCTCGACTGGCGACATATCGCCTAGCCCATCTACTTAGCAAGCGGAGCCCATCATGGAAAAACGTGAAGAACTCTACCGCGGCAAAGCCAAATCGGTTTACAAGACCGATGACGCTGACCGCTTGATCCTGCTGTTTCGCAACGACACCTCGGCGTTCGACGGCAAGCGCATCGAGCAGCTCGACCGCAAAGGCATGGTGAACAACAAGTTCAACGCCTTCATCATGCAGAAACTCGAAGAAGCCGGCGTGCCGACCCAATTCGACAAACTGCTGGGCGACAACGAGTGCCTGGTGAAGAAACTCGACATGATCCCGGTCGAATGCGTCGTGCGTAACTACGCCGCCGGCAGCCTGGTCAAGCGTCTGGGCGTCGAAGAGGGCATGAAGCTCAACCCTTACACCTTCGAACTGTTCCTGAAGGACGACGCCAAGGGCGACCCGTTCATCAACGAATCCCACGTCGTGGCATTCGGTTGGGGCAAGGCCGAGCAACTGGTTCGCATGAAAGAACTGTCGCTCAAGGTCAACGAAGTCCTGAGCAAACTGTTCGACGACGCRGGCCTGCTGCTGGTCGACTTCAAGCTTGAATTCGGCGTGTTCCACGGTGAAATCGTCCTCGGCGACGAGTTCAGCCCGGACGGCTGCCGCCTGTGGGACAAGGCCACCGGCAAGAAAATGGACAAGGACCGCTTCCGTCAGGGCCTCGGTGACGTCATCGAAGCCTACGAAGAAGTCGCCAAGCGCCTCGGCGTACCGCTGTAATCGACGCAAGCATCTGATAGCACGGAAAAAATTTCACTCAGGGGGTTCGCTTCCGCTGAATGTGCTGTTATGATGCGCGCCGTTGGAGAGATGCCAGAGTGGCCGAATGGGACGGATTCGAAATCCGTTGTACCTTCACCGGTACCTAGGGTTCGAATCCCTATCTCTCCGCCATATTTACACCTAAAGGCCCCATTTTATGGGGCCTTTTTGCATTGTGCGGTTTCTGTTCCCCCATTTGTTCCCCCACTCTCTTTTTGCGTGATTTCACGCTGCCGTCATTTAAGGGCTTTGATATAGCGGCGTGAGCGCTGTGTGACATCGAAATGCTCATCCGGTCGTAAGGCATTGTGCAGCCTAACCCTCTAAAGTGTTATGGCTAGTCAGTGAGCACGCTATCGTCGTCATGCTGCAATTCCGGCATTGAGGCCCGGATAGGCGCCAATGCTGCTGCAAGCAGTCTCATCCTTCCGTTCCAAACTGACCGCTTGGGTGGGGCGTGACTTTTGCGAACTGCCCATGCTGCCCAGGGAGCACAGCGCCTGCCTGAAGAGATGTCGCGTGGCCTGGTTTAAACAGGCCCAATCTCTGCTTTTAAGCGACGGGACTCTTCCTCTTCTTTTTCGCGCAGGATATCCCCGAGGGTCTTGGGGCGCTCACCTCTGCTGGGTGGGCATTGCGTGGTTGCTTGAATGCTCAGGGGCGGCCTGTCTGTTTCGAAGTGGGATGAAGCATTTTTATTGGGTTGTGCCTCCAGGTTTTCACTAACAGGATGGTCGATCACTGGGGTGGCGCTATCACTCATGAATGCTGAGCTGGGCTCTCGCTTTGCTTCTAGGGTCGGTTGGGTCTGAGGCGCTAGGAGAGCGGCTGGGCTCTTATCAATTGTCATCTGGGTGCGAGCTGGTTGCGTCGGTGTACTGTTGTCGCTCTCTGCCGCTATATCTTTCGATGCGTGGCGGGTGAAATGTTTTTCTATCATGCCTCGCTCAGACTCCATTGTTATCAGAAGCTCTAGGACTCGGGCTTGTGTCAGGT
>NZ_JBFTLU010000318.1:0-5385 GCF_056396605.1 Pseudomonas sp. 05T35 | reverse complement strand
GGTTTCACCTGCCGCGGTTTAGACGGTTGCACGCCCAATGAAAAAGGGCCCGAAACAGTCGAAATAACAATAAAGCAGCGACTTTTTGAAGAATAAAAAACCGATGGCACGGCCCTTGCTCTGAGCAATCAGTGAAGTCGCAGTGCCAACTAAAAAAAACCTTGGAGCACCACCTCATGTCCCAGACGTTTTACAAGAAAGGCTTTGTAGCTCTCGCAGTGGCGGCTGCGTTGGGTGTTTCTTCGTTTGTTCAGGCGGATGTCAAACTTGGTGTGGCAGGTCCGATGACCGGCCCTAGCGCTTCCTTCGGCTTGCAATACATGAAAGGCGCGCAAGCGGCGGCGGATGCAATCAACGCCAAGGGCGGCATCAACGGCGAAAAAATCGTACTGGTCCAGGGCGATGACGCCTGCGAACCGAAACAGGCTGTGGCGGTTGCGAACAAAATGGTCCAGGACAAGGTGATCGGCGTGGTCGGGCACTTCTGCTCGTCGTCGACCATCCCGGCTTCCGAGGTCTATTCCGACGCCGGCATCATCGCAATCACCCCGGGCTCTACCAACCCGACGGTCACCGAGCGCGGCCTGCCTGCCATGATGCGTATGTGCGGACGTGACGACCAGCAAGGTATCGTCGCGGGCAACTACATCGTCGACGTCCTGAAAGGCAAGAAAGTTGCCGTCATCAACGACAAAGACACCTACGGTAAAGGCCTGGCGGACGCAACGGCCAAGCAGTTGACCGCGCGTGGCGTGAAACCTGTTCTTGAAGAAGGCCTGACCCGCGGCGAGAAAGATTTCAGTGCCCTGATCACCAAGGTCCGTTCGGTAGGGGCTGATGTCCTTTACTTCGGCGGCCTGCACCCTGAAGCCGGTCCACTGGTCCATCAACTGCGTGAGCAAGGCCTGAAAGACGTCAAGTTCATGTCCGATGACGGCATCGTCACCGACGAAATGGTCACGACTGCCGGTGGTGCTCCTTACGTCGACGGCGTGTACATGACCTTCGGCGCTGACCCTCGCCTGATTCCGGACAGCAAGGCTGTCGTGGATACCTTCCGCAAATCCGGTTACGAGCCTGAAGGCTACACCCTGTACGCCTACGCCTCGGTGCAAGCCCTGGCTGCCGGCTTCAACGGTGCCAAGTCGAACAAAGGTGAAGAAGCCGCCAAATGGCTCAAGGCGCACCCGGTGGAAACCGTGATGGGCAAGAAGGAATGGGATAGCAAGGGCGACCTGAAAATCTCCGACTACGTGGTTTACCAGTGGGATGCCGCAGGCAAATACCACCAGCTGGACAAACAGAAGTGAGATAAGCGCACCGCCAGGCCTGGGCCTCTCGATATCCTTCGTGGGGCCCGGCTTGAGTCATGGGTTCTGCAGTCATGCCGACCCGGTATTTTTCTTCTGAGCCACATGAACCTGGTCAGGTGCGCCTCACAAGGGCTCATCGACACCGGGTTCGCGGTGGCCTCTCGAGTTAGTGAGAGTGCATGATGGACGGTATTTTCCTGCAACAAGTTATCAACGGTTTGACCCTCGGATCGGTCTACGGCCTGATCGCCATCGGCTACACAATGGTCTACGGCATCATCGGCATGATCAACTTCGCCCACGGCGAGGTGTACATGATTTCCGCGTACCTGGCGGCAATCAGCCTGGCTCTGTTGTCCTACTTCGGTGTCGAATCCTTTCCGCTGTTGATCCTGGGTACTCTGCTGTTCACGGTCTTTGTGACCGGTGTGTATGGCTGGGTCATCGAACGCATCGCTTATAAACCGCTACGCAACTCCACCCGACTGGCACCGCTGATCAGTGCTATCGGTGTTTCCCTGATCCTGCAGAACTACGCACAGATCGCTCAGGGCTCACGGCAACAGGGTATTCCTACGCTGCTGAGCGGTGGGCTGAGATTCGATATCGGTACCGGTTTCGTGCAGATCACCTACACCAAGATCTTCATTCTGGTCGCCGCGTTTATCGGGATGGCCCTGCTGACCTACATCATCAAGTACACCAAGTTGGGGCGCATGTGCCGTGCCACCCAACAAGACCGCAAGATGGCCTCGATCCTGGGGATAAACACCGACCGGGTGATCTCCTACGTGTTCATTATCGGTGCGGCCATGGCTGCGCTGGCGGGTGTATTGATCACGGTGAACTACGGCACCTTCGATTTCTACGCAGGCTTCGTGATCGGCATCAAGGCGTTCACCGCTGCGGTACTCGGCGGGATTGGCTCGCTGCCTGGCGCCATGCTCGGCGGGATCATCCTCGGCGTTTCCGAGTCGCTGTTTTCCGGCGTGATCAACTCTGACTACAAGGACGTCTTCAGCTTCTCGCTGCTGGTACTGATCCTGATTTTCCGTCCTCAAGGCCTGTTGGGTCGCCCACTTGTGGCGAAGGTGTAAGCATGTCCGACACTAATAACAAACCTATCGATGTCAAAAGAAGCCTGATCGACACGGTTCTGGCCGGGTTGATTGCCCTGATTGTCTTCGGCCCGATCGTGGGCGTAGTGCTTGAAGGCTATAGCTACAATCTGCAGCCGACGCGTGTGGCCTGGATGGTCGGGGCGGTGATGATCGGGCGTCTTGCCTTGAGCCTGTTCATGCAGACGGCCAAGGGTGAGAAGGTTCAGCAACGCTTCGAAATCGTCGGCTCCGGCGTGCATGTGCTGGCACCTGATTTCAAGTCTCGGCTGCGCTTCATCATCCCGGCATTGATCGTGATCGCTATCGTGTTCCCGGTCTTCGCCGACAAGTACCTGCTGACGGTGGTGATCCTGGGCTTGATCTACGTGTTGCTGGGCCTTGGCCTGAACATCGTGGTCGGCCTGGCAGGTCTGCTCGACCTGGGTTATGTGGCGTTCTACGCCATCGGTGCGTATGGCCTGGCACTGGGTTATCACTACCTTGGCCTGGGCTTCTGGACCGTGTTGCCKCTGTCGGCACTCATGGCGGCGCTGGCCGGATGCATACTCGGCTTTCCGGTGTTGCGCATGCACGGTGACTACCTGGCCATCGTGACCCTGGGCTTCGGTGAAATCATTCGCCTGATACTGACCAACTGGCTGTCCTTCACGGGCGGGCCTAACGGCATGCCGGTGCCATCACCGTCGTTTTTCGGTATCGAGTTCACGCGTGTGGCGAAGGATGGCGGGATACCCTTCCATGAGTTCTTCGGGACCGAATACAACCCGAACATCAAGTTCATGTTCATCTATGCCGTGTTGTTCCTCGTGGTGATGCTGGTGCTGTACATCAAGCATCGCCTGACCCGAATGCCGGTCGGGCGTGCCTGGGAGGCCTTGCGCGAAGATGAAATCGCCTGCCGCGCCATGGGCCTCAACCACGTACTGGTCAAGCTGTCGGCCTTTACCCTGGGGGCTTCCACAGCCGGTCTGGCAGGTGTGTTTTTTGCCAGCTACCAAGGCTTCGTCAACCCGACCTCGTTCACCTTTTTCGAGTCGGCGTTGATCCTCGCCATCGTCGTTCTCGGTGGCATGGGCTCGACTGTCGGCGTGGTAATCGCCGCGTTCGTGCTGACCGTCGCCCCGGAACTGCTGCGCGGCTTCGCTGAATACCGCGTGTTGCTGTTCGGCATTCTCATGGTGTTGATGATGATCTGGAAACCGCGCGGCCTGATTCGTATCAGCCGTACCGGCGTGACCCCGCGTAAGGGTGCCTTGACTGAGAGGAGCGCGTCATGAGCGATGAATTCATTCTCTCGGTAGAGAACCTGATGATGCACTTCGGCGGCATCAAGGCCCTGAGCGACGTCAGCCTGAAGGTCAAGCGTAACTCGATCTTCGCGTTGATCGGCCCCAACGGAGCGGGCAAGACCACGGTGTTCAACTGCCTGACCGGTTTCTACAAAGCCTCTGGCGGGCATATCGAACTGAACACCCGTGGCGTGAAAACCAACGTCATCAAGATGCTCGGGGAGCCGTTCAAAGCGACCGATTTCGTGTCGCCCAAACGCTTCGTCAACCGGCTGCATTACAAGATGTTCGGCGGCACGCACCTGATCAACCGCGCTGGCCTGGCGCGGACTTTCCAGAACATTCGCCTGTTCAGGGAAATGTCGGTGATCGAGAACCTGCTGGTGGCCCAGCACATGTGGGTCAACCGTAATCTGGTGTCCGGCATTCTCAACACCAAAGGCTACCGCAAGGCCGAAAGCGATGCCCTGGACCATGCCTTCTACTGGCTGGAAGTGGTCGATCTGGTGGACTGCGCCAACCGCCTGGCCGGTGAGCTGTCCTACGGTCAGCAACGCCGACTGGAAATTGCCCGGGCCATGTGCACCCGGCCCAAGATCATCTGCCTGGACGAACCGGCGGCGGGCCTCAACCCGCAGGAAACCGAGGCGCTCAGCGCGATGATCCGGCATCTGCGCGACGACCACGACATTACGGTGGTGCTGATTGAACACGACATGGGCATGGTAATGAGCATTTCCGACCACATCGTGGTGCTGGACCACGGCAACGTGATCGCCGAGGGTAACCCGCAAGCGATCCGCAACGACCCGAAAGTGATTGCCGCCTACCTGGGTGCTGATGAAGAGGAGCTGGTATGACTCAACCGATCCTCGAACTGAAAGCGATCGACGTGTTCTATGGGCCGATCCAGGCCCTGAAAAAGGTCTCGCTGCACATCAACGAAGGCGAAACCGTCAGCCTGATCGGCTCCAACGGCGCCGGTAAATCGACATTGCTGATGTCGATCTTCGGTCAGCCGCGGGCGGCCGGTGGGCAGATCGTCTATCGCGGCGTGGACATCACCCACAAGTCGTCCCACTACATCGCCTCCAACGGCATTGCACAGTCGCCGGAAGGGCGGCGGGTATTCCCTGACATGACCGTCGAGGAAAACCTGCTGATGGGCACGATCCCGATTGGCGACCAGTACGCTACCGAGGACATGCAGCGCATGTTCGAGCTGTTTCCACGGCTCAAGGAGCGGCGCAATCAGCGGGCGATGACCATGTCCGGTGGCGAGCAGCAAATGCTCGCCATTGCCCGGGCCTTGATGAGCCGGCCCAAATTGCTGTTGCTCGACGAGCCGAGCCTGGGGTTGGCACCGATTGTGGTGAAACAGATCTTCGCCACCCTGCGCGAACTGGCGGGCACCGGCATGACCATCTTCCTGGTCGAGCAGAACGCCAACCACGCGCTCAAGCTGTCCGACCGGGCCTACGTGATGGTCAACGGTGAAATCCGCCTGAGCGGCACCGGCAAGGAGCTGCTGGTGAACGAAGAGGTGCGTAACGCCTACCTCGGCGGTCACTGAGTTATCGCTGTTATGCACAAACCCCGGCGCGCAATCGCCGGGGTTTTTTATATCCCCCAAACACCCCTTATCCCCTGTGGGAGCGAGCC
>NZ_JBFTLU010000317.1:0-9197 GCF_056396605.1 Pseudomonas sp. 05T35 | reverse complement strand
GGCCTGATAAGCTCGCGGCTTTATTCGATTGCCCTTTAGGCGCATGAACAAGGAAATAGCATGAAACAGCATCGGTTGGCGGCGGCGGTGGCCCTGGTTAGCCTGGTACTTGCGGGTTGTGACTCGCAGTCCAGCGTCGAGCTGAAAACCCCGGCGCAAAAAGCTTCCTACGGTATTGGCCTGAACATGGGCAAGAGCCTGGCTCAGGAAGGCATGGATGACCTGGATTCCAAAGCCGTGGCCCAAGGCATCGAAGATGCCGTTGGCAAGAAAGAACAGAAACTGAAGGATGACGAACTGGTCGAAGCTTTCGCTGCGCTGCAAAAGCGCGCTGAAGAGCGTCTGGCCAAGATGAGCGAAGAGTCGGCAGCTGCCGGCAAGAAATTCCTCGAAGACAACGCGAAGAAGCCGGGTGTCGTTACTACTGCTTCGGGTCTGCAGTACGAAGTGGTCAAGAAAGCCGATGGCCCACAGCCTAAGCCGACTGACGTAGTGACTGTTCACTACACTGGCAAGCTGACCAACGGCACCGTATTCGACAGTTCCGTCGAGCGCGGCAGCCCGATCGATCTGCCGGTTAGCGGCGTGATCCCGGGTTGGGTCGAAGGTCTGCAGCTGATGCATGTTGGCGAGAAGTACAAACTGTACATCCCTAGCGATCTGGCCTACGGCGCACAAAGCCCTAGCCCGGCAATCCCGGCCAATTCGGTGCTGGTATTCGACCTGGAACTGCTGGCGATCAAAGATCCGGCAAAACAAGACGCCGCCAAGTAATCAGCGTCTGCTATAAAAACAACGCCCCGTTCATGCGGGGCGTTGTTGCATCTGGCGTTCAGTGGTCGACAATTCAAGCGAACGGACGCGGTGGAGTGGAGTCACAGCATTGAGGGTGCCACAGCTAAACGCAGTAGGTTGCCAAGTCAATGAAATATTGGGTTTTTTTATGTGAGTAAAAAACGCCCGATCTGAGCTTAGCCCTTGTAGGACGTGGCCTTCAGGCGTGAAAAGCGGCTCTGTTCACAAGGTTATCCACAATTTGTGTGGATAACATTTCAGCGGGAGAAATGATGAAAGCACCTTGGAACTTCGCTCGATTTCTACCTTTGGCGGGAAGGTTGCTCAGTCGTGGGCGATTACCGGCCCTGTTGTTTGCCGTAGCCAGAAAAGGGGCGAGCCAGGGTAATCGTTTGGGCAAGCTTAAAGACGACCTGCGATTACTGCAGGCATTGTGCCTGGCGTACTGGCGCGGTGAGTATCGGGACATCAGTCGCAAATCGATGCTGACAGTGGTGGCGGGGCTGATGTACTTCCTCAGCCCGCTCGACGCGATCCCGGATTTCATCCCGGTATTTGGCATGCTCGATGACATCGCCGTACTGGCCTGGGTAATGAAAACCCTTGATGACGAACTGAATGCTTTCCGTGCCTGGCGCGACCGTCAGCAGCCGGAAAAGCTCGCGGTCGTGGAGCGCTTGCCTGATACGCCGGAGCAATTACAACTGCAAGGCCCGAAAAAAACCTGAGTTGAATCAGGTTCATCCACAGATTGATCGCCCCTCGCGACCTTATCGGCTGTTAGGATTACACTTCTAAGGAAAAGTGCTGACTCGCTAAGTGTTGTTGTCCTACGGGGTAGTCATGGATATTCAGATAATTGCACGTGATGGCGAACCCGAATATGCGGTTCTAACGTGGGCTCAGTATCAAKCGTTATTGAAAGCAGCAGGCGTCACTGAACAACCACCGCGTGAAGCGACAGTCCGTCACGCGGCCACAGCAGACCAGGTTCTTCCAGGTCTGGATCAACTACGCAGTTTGCGCGAAGGGAAGGGCATCGCCATTGAGGCGCTGGCCCGCACGGTAGGCATCAGCCCGTCTTACCTGGCCTTGATCGAAAGTGGCGAGCGTCAACCTGACGCAGCGATTCGCCGCAGCCTGGCCTGGGAACTGACGGTGCCGGGATGGAGGGATGAATCGTGAGCGTACGCATCAGTCGTCAACATTGGGACGGTTTAATCGGCGAGCTGGATCAGGCCCGTCGTCAGCGGCATCTTCTGACTTATCGCGCTTTGYTTGAGCGTTTGCAGTTGCCGAGCCCGGCCATGCAAACCCTGACTGCCGCGCTTGAGCACCTGGCGGCGCTGGATGCACGGGCCGAGCAGCCGCTGCGCAGTTCGCTGGTCATCAGCCAGGGCGCCAGCCGTCTGCCGCGCACCGGGTTCTTCGAATGCGTCGAGCGGCTGGGGCGTTTCTCCGGGCCTTCCGATGGCGTGGCTGCCGCGTCCTGGCATGCCTCGGAAGTGGTGCGGGTATTTGAGTACGAATACCCCGAATCTGCGGAGGCCTGAATGCTCTGGCGACTCAAGGCCCGTGCCAGTTACTGGCTGGCACGCAGGCTGTTTCATTGGTCATGGTTTGTCCGCCAGCCACGTGGCTGGAGCTGGCTTGAAGGTCAGTTCGCGCGCATGGCGAATCTCGGTGATGTCGGTGCGCAAAGCTTCTATGGCCACATCCTGACGTTCCGTGGCCAGGGTCTCGGTGCCCGTGAAGAGGGCGTACGTTTGTTGCGCCTTGCCGCATTGGCGGGGGACGCAAAAGCGGCCTATCAGGTCGGCGTGATCAGCCTTGCCGGAACACCGAGCAAGGCCCCTGACGCTGCCGAGGCGGCGCGCTGGTGGCAGATGGCGGCCAAGGCCGGACATCCGCTGGCCGAGATCAAGCTCAAGGAACTGGCGTCGCGTGATGCTTGACGGCCACTCTCGCACTGGCTGATCCGGTTTGCCGGCGATCTTGGATAAGCCACTTTCCTACAGGCGTTTATAAAGTAATCGCCCATCAAGCAGTGCCCGTTCTGCTTGATTGAGCCATTCCCTTCGCTTTAACGAAATGCCCTACATCATCCTCCGTTTGTCCTGACTTCATTCCCCGCTCCATCCCCGCACAGTCTCGCGTCCCACTGCGACCGCGAAGATTGCGAATGCTCGATCCCAAAAAACTGCAGGCCTTGAACACTGCCATTGGCCATCTGGTCATTGCTGCGTTGAACCCGAAAAATCCGGATATTGAGGCCGTCTTCAATGACTTTCGGCACTGCCTCAGCGACTACGATTCCTGGGCCGAAAGTTTCTGGACGGGCGCTGCGCTGGATGTCGGGCAGGTGTTCAAGGTCGGCAACGACGTCAGCCTCAGCGCCCCGAAAAACTCGACCACACCGATCAGTGCCATCGTTGCGTCCTGTCCGGCCGGCGGATCGTTGACCCTGGTGCACATGTTCGAGGCGGCGCGTTTTGTGCCGATCGGCAATACCCCGGTGATGCTCGAAGCATTGATCGACGGGCCGGGAGGGGATGAGGTGATCGGTGAGCCGGTCCACGCAGTTATCGGCCCCAGCGGCATCCTCGAAGTCCCCGAATGCTGGCGTGGCCAGCGGCACCGAATCACTTTTTACCCCAACGTCTCTCGAGACCACGTCAAGGCGCTCTACGCCTCTTATCAAACCACCATTACAGAGCTTGAAGACTGGCTGCGAAGCGAGTGGACGAACGAGTTTCAACCGTTGTGGGCAAGCTTTTCACAAAGCGGGTTTATCGAGCGCTACAACGCGTTGCAGCATGCAGATCAACGGGGTGTTGAAAGCGCCTTGCTCGACCTCTGGGATGACATTCAGCAGCTCTATCACTTGCTGGCCGACCTGCAAGCCAACAGTGAAAAACTCCTTGAGTACATGACCCAAGCCGAGCTCGAAACCCTGCTCAACGCCTCCACAGAGGCGATTGCCAAAGTGCTGGGGAAGATCAAGTCGCAGCGTGCTCGACAGTGGCTGGCAGCCTTGAGCATCCGGCTGGCGCAAGTGTCGAGCAATCAGCGTTTCAGCAGTCACGCCGATGCGCTCAAGCCGCTGATGGTGAGTGCCCGGAAGGCGCTGCTCGCGCCAACACCCCGAGGGCCGCTGAAGATTACCCCCGGAGAAGCGCCGGCCCTTTACGTGAAAAACCCTGCGGCCATCGCCCGCGACAAGCCTGGGCCCAAGACCAGCCTGAGCAAGCAGGAGCATCACGACAACGCCCCGGATCAGGCGAAAAACCCCAACGGCGACAGCGCCGATTCGGCAGATAAAACCGCGACCCACAGCTGCCCGGTGTCGATGGTCACTGGCGAAGAACTGCTGACCCTCACCGATGGCGAGCTCGACGGTGTGCTGCCATTCGCCTTCACCCGGTTGTACCGCACCAGCGCGGTGGAAATCGATAGCGGATTGGGCTTTGGCTGGAGCCACTCGTTGGCGCACCGCCTGGAAATCGACGGCGACAACGTCGTCTGGATCGACCACGAAAACCGTCGCACACGCTTTCCGGGACCCAGCACCGAGCGTCCGGCGATCCACAACAGTTTGTCCCGTGCCGCGATTTATCTGGGTGACGACGCCGATGAACTGATCCTCGCCCAGGCCGGTGAGACGACACGGTTCTACCATTTTTGCGACGGTAATCTCACGGCCATCAGCGACCCTTACAACAACCGTCTACGCATCACCCGCGATCGCCAGGCGCGGATCAAACGTCTGGACAACGGCGCGGGTCGCGCCTTGCTGTTGTGTTACGACCGGCGACATCTGATCGCCGTCGACTATCAAGTCTATCGCGCAGCGGCGAATCCCGATGAGGCTTGGCACACCGAGCAAACGCTGGCCGCCTATCGCTATGACGACTGCCATCGACTGATCGAAGCCACCAACGCCGCTGGCGAAAGCGAGCGTTACGACTACGACAATCAGGCAGTGATTCTCCAGCGGCAACTGGCCGGCGGCGCGAGTTTTTTCTGGGAGTGGGAGCGCGAGGGAAAAGCCGCCCGGTGCGTGCGGCACTGGGCGAGTTTTGCGCAGATGGACGCACGTTATGTCTGGGACGATAACGGTAGCGTCACGGTGCACAACGCCGATGGCAGCCAAGAGGTCTACGTCCACGACCAACAGGCGCGACTGGTGCGCRGGGTCGAGCCGGAGGGTGCCGAACACCTGAAGGCTTACGACGATAACGGTCAGTTGGTGGCCGAGAAAGATCCTCTCGGCGGTGTCACCCAATACACCTATGACGACGCCGGGCGGTTGCTGGCGGTCATTCCGCCAGAAGACGAACCGACTTACTACGAGTATCACAACGGTTTCGTTCGAGTGATGCGTCGGGGCAAGGCGCGTTGGAAGTACCAGCGAAACATCCAGGGCGATATCACCGAACAGATCGACCCAGATGGGCACATCACCCATTACCAGTACGATGATCGAGGGCGACTGCTGTCGATCCGCTATCCGGATAACAGTTGTCACCTCCTTGTCTGGAACCACCTCGGGCAACTGACCGAAGAGCAACTGCCGGACGGTGGTCGGCGGTGTTTCGCTTACGACGCATTGGGCCGGCTAAGCCGTCGTCAGGACGCACACGGTGCGGTCACCCGGTATCAATGGGACGTTCTTGGCCGGCTGATTCAGACCACCTTGCCTGGAGGTGTCACCCGCGCCTTCAGCTACAACGCCTACGGCAAACTCATCGCCGAACGCGATGAGTCGGGCCAGGTCACGCGCTACGAATACGCCGACGATCTGCACCTGGTCAGCTGTCGGATCAATGCCGACGGCAGCCAGCTGCGCTATCGCTACGACAACGCACGGCTGTTGCTCAGCGAAATCGAAAACGAGGTGGGCGAAAAGTACCAGTTGGCGTACGGCGCCAATGGACTGATCGAGCAAGAAACCGGTTTTGATGGTCGGCGCACCGCGTACCGCTATGACCTCAACGGCCATCTGCTGGAGAAAACCGAATTTGGCGATGATGGCTCAACGCTGATCACCGCTTACCAGCGCGATGCGGCGGGGCGCTTGCTGGTCAAGACCTTGCCCGATGGCCTGAAGGTCGACTATCGCTACGACAGCCTTGGTCGTCTGGTCAGCGTCGATGACGGTCGCGACCACCCCTTGGAGTTCGAGTACGACCAGCAAGACCGACTGATCACTGAGCATCAGGGTTGGGGCACCCTGCGTTATCGCTACAACGCTTGCGGTCAACTCGATCACCTGCGCCTGCCGGACAACAGCACCCTCGACTACCACCACGCCAAGGGCGGGGCGCTGACGGCCATCGATCTCAATGGCACGCGGCTGACCACGCACGTCTTTGACGCGGGACGCGAGCGGCAACGCCAGCAGGGCCAATTGCTCAGTCGGTATCACTACGATGAGCAGGGTCGATTGCACGCCCACGCGGTTTCTCATGCTGAGCAGCCACGCCATCGCCGCGATTACGCCTACAGCGCCAACGGCAACCTCGACTTCATCGCCGACAGTCGTCACGGCCAGCGCAACTATCGTTACGATCTGCTGAACCGCCTGGTTCGTGTCCGCCACTCTCGCGATCCACAACAGGAAAGCTTCGCCCATGACCCGGCCGGCAACCTGCAGATGCACGATCGCCCGGGCCTGGCGACGATCAAAGGCAACCGCCTGCTGCTGCAAGGCGACCGCCATTACGACTACGACGCCTTCGGCAACCTGATCTTTGAGMGCCGCGGCACCGCACAAAAACTCGTCACCGAATACCGCTACGACTGCCAGCACCGGTTGATCGGCGTGACACTGCCGGATGGCAGAACCGCCAGCTACCGCTATGACGCCTTCGGTCGGCGCATCGGCAAAACCGTCGATGGCCACACCACCGAGTTCTTCTGGCAAGGCGACAACCTCGTCGCCGAAAGCAGCAAAAAACACTACCGCAGCTACCTCTACGAACCCGGCAGCTTCCGCCCGTTGGCCATGCTCGACGGCAAAGGCCCGCGCAAGGCCTGCCCGTTCTACTACCAACTCGACCACCTCGGCACCCCGCAGGAACTGACGGATTACAGCGGCGAAATCGTCTGGTCGGCGACCTACAAGGCCTACGGAAAACTCGCCAGCCTGAAGCACTTCGGCGAAGAACAGCTTGAGCAGCCGTTGCGCTTTCAGGGGCAGTATTTCGATGCTGAATCAKGTCTGCACTACAACCGACATCGCTACTACAATCCGGATATTGGCCGCTACCTGACGCCGGATCCGAGCAAGCTGGCGGGTGGGTTAAACGGGTATCAGTACACCCCGAATCCGACGGGGTGGGTTGATCCGCTGGGGTTGAATGACTGCCCGGGGGCAGGTAAGTGCAAGAAGCCCGGTGAGGCGGAGGATCCGGCGGGGAAGGCCTCGGTAGACAGAGGTGAACCAAAACCGCCAAAAGGCGAAGGTGATTATCTATATCGCGGAGACGAACGAGAACCCGATGATGTGTTTAAAAATGGATTCAAGAGCAAAGGGAAAAGCAAAGATTTATTTCTTCATTCAATGGATAGCGATTATCCGCCTAGCAACTTTATTAGTACCTCTACCTCAAGGGATGTGGGGAAGAAATTTGCTACGAATGACAATACAAAGGTAGGGTATTTGTATACCCTGCGAAKAATTCCAGGTCATGATTTAAAAAAAGAATTGGGGGCGGATTATCTGTTTGGTGCAGAGAAAGAAATCGCAATACCCTCTAGAATCAAGGGTGAGGATGTTCTTGGTGCAACGCTGATCATAGACAACGGTCGCGAGTTCGGATATTCCATACCTAATCCAAATAGGAAGATAAAAGAATGAGCTCTACAATCATTGTGGATATAGTTGTTGGTGTTAATGGTAGTAAGGAAGATGCTCAGCTTATCTGTGATAAAAAGAAAATAACGATAGAGCTATTAATGCGTAACGGCTATCGCAAGAGCTATTCTGATCATGATTTTTACAAGTGTTTTGCGAAGGTTAGAGAAGATCATCCTGATATTGTTTTTTACTGTAAGGGGGCGAAAGTTAATGTTCATACGTCGAGTATGTCTTCTCAGATGTCACTTGGTTTGAAAGCCTATGAGCTGGCTTTAGGGAAAACGCCTTCGCTAGATGATGTTGTATATATATTTGATTATGCTGAAGGTGAACTCACGAATGATTATAGTGTTCAGAGAGAGTTTTATATGCGCTGGATAAAGTCAGAGAAGCCCATTGATGGCGAGTGAGCTTTATTTAACGACTTTATGTTTATGAGGTCGGCGCTTTCATTCGCCGGCTTGTCAGCAGTGAGAGCGTTATGTGTGATGGTGTTGTTGGGTAAATCAACGGTCAGTTCATTTCTCTCGCCGCTAAACAGTTTGAGCTTGCTTCGCCATCCCCAAACTATCAATCACATAAATACTCCCCCCCTGCACATTCTTCGCATGATGCTTGGCCTGTGAGGCCATTTCCGCCAGTTGGCTGGCGTCGAGTTGTCCACAGGCCTGCGGGTGTAAATGCACCACGCCAATCGACAGCGACAGCAGCGCAAACTCCTGGCGGACGCCCTGACGATTGGGCGCGATGAAGCAGCCGGCTTCCAGGTGTTCGCTGCGGTAGAAACGTCGGCATTGGCTGTGGAAGTCCTCGAGCAACTGGTTCAGGCGCTTGCGCCAGTCTTCCGGGCCGAGGACCAGCAGGAAGTCATCGCCGCCGATGTGGCCGACGAAGTCGCGGCTGGGGTCGACGCGGTCGTTCAGGCATTGCGCCAGGCACAGCAGGACTTCGTCACCACGGCCGTAGCCGTAGATATCGTTAAAAGGCTTGAAGCTGTCGATGTCGACGTAGCAGATCACCGACTCGCGGCTCTGCTGTAACAGCCGGGTCAGGCACTGCTGGATCGGCACGTTGCCCGGCAACAGGGTCAGCGGGTTGGCGTAGCGGGCCTGTTGGATTTTCAGTTCGGTAATCAGTTTGAGCACATCGATCACCCGACCCAGGCCGAGATAGCCGCCGTTGAGGGTGATGATGAAGTCCTCTTCGATGCGCTGCCGAGCGCGGCTGGTGATCAGCCGGCTGACCTGTTGCAGCGACTGGCTGAGCTCGACGGCGAGGAAGTCATCGCTCATTAGCCGGCTAATCGGCTTGCGCGCGAACAGATCGGTGGCAAACGGCTTGAGCAGTGCATCGGACAGCGAATGACGGTGGACGATGCCACAGGGCTGACCGAGTTCGTCGAGCACTGCCAGCGAGTTCAGGTTGGCCTGACGACGGAAGGCTTCCAGCACGTCAGCGGTAGGGGTATCGCGGTCCACCGCCGGATGTTCGTTGAGCAGGGCGCTGAGGTCACTGCCTTCATCGTTGAGCACCAGTGCGC